>JBFLZA010000160.1:0-14596 GCA_040756535.1 Cyanobacteriota bacterium | reverse complement strand
TTGGCCTGTGGTTGGTATCTGGTTCACCGCACTGGGCATCAGCACCATGGCGTTCAACCTCAACGGGTTCAACTTCAACCAATCATTGATTGACTCACAAGGTCGTGTGATTGGTACCTGGGCTGATGTACTCAACCGCGCTAACTTGGGATTTGAAGTGATGCACGAGCGCAATGCTCACAACTTCCCCCTCGATTTGGCAGCGGGTGTTGCTGCTCCGGTGGCGCTAACTGCTCCAGTGATCAATGGCTAAGATTTAGCCTCGAATTCAATCAAAAGCGTCTCCTTTAAGGGGGCGCTTTTTTGTTTTTGACTCTACCCACGCGCTGCCTTAGCGAAACAGCGTCACCTTCCTGCACTTGTGGGAAGGCTGTCCTGAAGGCATAACAGAGAATTTTGTGTAAGTCCTGATAAGAATAGCCTGCCGAGGGGCAGGCTATGTTTTTTATAGACGCTTGAAAAGCGTCTGACAGAATTGTTTGTGTTAGCTATTAGCAGCAGCAAACCGAATCTTCAAATAGTCTTCTTCCATTTTGGCTCCAGACGGTTGCAGCGCGGCTAGGGCTTGTGGCAGTACTAGGTTACGACGGTGATTGCCAATCCGGACATTCAGTTCATCCCCAGTTTTGGTTAGCTGTACCTGATCTTTGGGCACACCTGGCAAATACAGTTCTAGACTGTACTGATTTTGCTCCTGTACCACCTTAATGGTGTTTTCCTTGTAATAGACCTGGGTTGGATCTTCCGAACCATACAGCGTTTCCTTCAGCCGTTCCAATGCTTCTAAGCCACACATCTCTTCTGAATAGAGAGGTACTTCTTTCACTGGGAGTGGGTGGAAGTTTTCGTGAATTTCCTGACGGTACTGCTGTTGATTTTCCTTCCAGCGCTTAAAGAAGGGGTCGGTTACTTGTTCAGGAATAATCCGATTCGCCACTACTAAATCAGTGGCGACATTGTAAAGGCTCAAGTAAGCATGGGCGCGTAAAGATTCTTTAATCACCATTTTTTCAGGATTGGTGACTAAACGCACTGAAGTCTGAGTGTTGTCAGTGAGTACCTTTTCTAGTGCTTCAATTTGCTCGTAGAACTCGTAGGGAGCATCCATCACCTCTTTATCAGGTAAGGAAAAACCTGCTATAGGTCTAAAAAAGGGTTCAACAAGCGGTCTCAGCGCAACCGACATGCTTTGCAGTGGTTTGTAAAAGCGGCGCATATACCAACCACTGACTTCTGGTAAGCTCAGTAGCCGCAACGCCGTACCTGTAGGGGCAGAATCAATAATCAGAATATCGTACTCATTTTCGTCGTAATGACGTTTCATACGCACGAGACCAAAAATTTCATCCATGCCCGGAAGAATGGCTAATTCTTCTGCCTGAACTCCTTCTAATCCCCTTGCTTGCAGAACTTGGGTGATGTAGCGCTTAACAGCACCCCAGTTCCCTTCTAATTCCATCAGAGCATCGAGTTCAGCGCCCCAAAGGTTTGGACGAACTAAGCGGGGTTCATGGCTGAGTTCAAGATCAAAGCTATCTGCTAAAGAGTGAGCAGGGTCAGTACTGAGAACAAGTGTACGATAGCCCAGTTCTGCACAACGGAGCCCGGTAGCAGCGGCAACGGAAGTCTTTCCGACTCCACCCTTGCCAGTCATGAGAATTACACGCATGGAAGATACTGCGACACAGTGGTATGCGTCTGCCTCAAAAGTATTTACATTATTTATTATCTCTTTAATTTTTTTTTTAGAACGGCAGGTGCTGTTTTAAGACATCCAAGCGAGAGCAGTCCCAGTAATCGATATGAGACACAATTAATTGGTCAGTATTGAGCTTTAATTCACTCCATCCAGGGATAGAAATTCGAGGATGCCAAGGTAAGGGAGTTGTCCAGCTAAGTGTCCAACGAGTCTTAATCGTGTCTCCTAAATGCTGAATATCGTGGAGATCGAGTTTGGGGTCTTTAAACCAATTATCGATAAAACCAATCATCTGTTGGTAACGCTTAATGCCCCGAAATTGGTTCATAGGGTCTTTAAAAAAGACATCTGGTGCATAAATGCTGTAGGTTTGGTCAGCAGGGAAATGTTGATAGTCTTTTTTAAGAATTTGGATAATGTCCATTGAGTATCATCGGCTCTCTAATCCACCTATTTGTTAAGGTAAGGCATAAGGCACTGGGAATAAGAGTGATGCTGAGCGATCGCATAACGATTTTGAACTTGTTTTTTAATATTTATTAAAAGTAGTTGTATTTTGTGCAAAACTATGCAACTAGATATATCGATCGCACTCCCCCTCTAATCGACGTTGCAGCGCACCCTATTGCTTTCCCTTTGTAGTCAAGTAGAGTTACGGTATTGTCGGAGTTGACACGAGTGGCTCTTGAGCGATGTCATTAAGACCTGCTGCTTTCAGAAGGTTCTCCCAATTAGCCACGATTGCAGCATCGCTGGGATTGTCACGACGCAGTTGCACTAGAGTCGCCAAGGCATCCTGCCAAACTTCCGCTCCGACATATAGCTCAACTTGCTTTTGCAGTGATGCCTGTGTTAGCTGATTGTTGAGCATTCCATCGAGTTCTATCCGTCTAACCCATCCTTCTACGAAGATATCCTGCGATCGCTCATCGGGTCGGCAAATGACCGAGAATGACCATTTATAATTCTGACCAACGGTTAAAGGCAACAATCCTGCTTCACTAGGAAGAGTGAGCTTGAGAATACCGGGTTTTCCATTAGTCTGGAAAATGGATTTATAGACCGTATTGCCACTCGTGTCCTCTAAAATAAACTCCACCAATAAAGGTGATGCCTGAGGCGATGCAGCAGGCATATACACGAAAAATGAAGGATAGGCTGATGCAGTTACCCCAAAACCATTAGTCGGCAATAAAGCCGTGAGGGGTTTACCCACAACCGGACAGGCGTTGTTAGAAGAACGAGTACCCCCTCCTTCTACACGCCTAGGTGCGCCAATGCCAATGGGGGGTTTATATTTCCTAGCTTCCCAGCGCTGTGGTATTTTTTGGGCAAGAAGGACTTGCGGAGTCTGGACGAGAAGAAAGCAACTTGCGAGTAGGGCTAATTTCAGGGAAAGTGCCATCGAAAATTTAGAAACACAAAACCTGATCTGCGCCATGACCGTTATAAATTGTTAGTAGTTACTGGTATTTCTAGCGTCCTGAAACAAAGGTTCTTTGGCACTTAGCTTCAATTCCACCATATTCATGAGTGTATTCCAAGCCTCTGCCAAATTCCTGTCAGTTGGGCGATCGCGTCGGAGATTGACCAAGTCGCTTAACATCTCATACCATAGCTGGTTTTGAGCATACAGAACTACACGCTCTTCGGGAGTAGCCTGTTGCAATCGCTGTGTAAAAGTTGAATCATTAAGTGCAACTCTGGTGATCTCACCTTTGTCATACTGATCGCCTGAGCGATCAGGGCTGTCAATATCACAGGTTACCCTAAGTTCCCAGTAATATTTCTTACCCACTTCTAAGGCGTAGGGATGAGCGATAGGTAAAGTCATGATACCAGGAGTACCAGCGATGCCCGTACCCGATTTGTTTAAAGGATACGTAGCTGTATAAACTTCTTTTCCTTCTTCGGAATGACTAGCATCCTTGAGCCTAAAGATGATCGCTGGTGCAGGTGCATCATCTTCATTAGAAGTCATCTCAGGCATGTACCAGCTAACAATCGGATACTCAGTTGCTGTTTTTGCTTCCGGACCAGGTACCAGTGCGGTAAGATCTTGCCGCTGATCTACAAAGCAAGGGCCGCGTGTAGCACCACCTTGGCGATTATCCGGCGCACCTCGCTTAGGTGGACGAAATGCATTTTCTAGTTCATTCGCCAGCGAAGGGGAAGTACTTATCCTAAGGGGCGTCACTTGTGCTGAAACTGGAAAAGATGAGCTGAGGACTAAAGCTACAGCTAGGAGTGCAAAGCGTGATGAGTGTGTGAACCAAGCCATGATACAAGAAGTTGTGGGTAGACCAAGAGCAATATACAAAAGATGGCAGAACTGAAGCCTAGGTTCCAATACATCAGTCGCAAATCTATGATAATCAGGTTTGAAGACCAGCATCTGCCTTAGTTTCAATTGTTATCACTTAAGGCATTGGAGACATCAGTAACCTTGATTTCTTATTCAAATCTTCATCTGGATTAAGCATGATTCCTGATTCCGCGACCTCGGTTTCATCAAAACAACAACTTTTCCGAACAATTAGACCGATTGGTGCTGCTGTCCTACAGGGCATTACCTTTTCGGGAGAAACACTCTTTGCCATTGATGCCTTAAACGGCTATCTGCTAAAAATCGATCCCAAGAGCGATAGTACAACCATCTTGAATTCAGCACGAGAGTTGAATTTTTCGGGTGCTAGTGGAGTGGCACTTGTCGATGACACCCTTTGGTTGACTTTGGAAGAGAATGTTTATTTTTGCCAACTCAATGGAAATTTAACACTCCAACATTTTGTTACCCTGCCTTACAGGGCGAATGGAATTGCAGTTCGGGACACAACAATTTATGTTACCTGTCAAAGAGCAGGGTACATTTTCATCTACAACCGCGATACTGGGCGTGAAATTACCCGGTTATATGCTCCGGGTATTGGTGCTGAGCATATTACAGTGCGGGGTGAAGAACTTTGGGTCTCAGACATTGAGGAACAGACAGTTTATTGCCTCGATCGCGCAACGGGGACTGTTCAATTTAGCGTACTCACCCCCTTTGAACGTCCCACCGGTTTAGCATTTTACACCGACCCAGAAACAGGCAAAGATATCCTCTACGTTGCCTATGCCCATGAAGAACCTTACATTCGGGATAACCCGAACGCCGACCCGCATTACGAATTACAGTATCGCGATCGCACGTTTATTCACCCCTTATACTTCAGCTACAATCCTGACCGCCGTTGTGCTCTTTCCAATGGCTATTTAATTGAAATGTCCTACGTAGAAGAGCTTTCCCCCCTTGAAGAGGTGGAGTTAAAAGACGTAGAATGGCGCATCGCCCTCCCTTCAGAAACTGACCGACAGCATATCAGGAAAGTTGAACCTGTAGGCATACCCTTCACTGAAGAAGTTCAGGATGGTCAGCGAGTTGCTGTTTTTAAATTCGACACTCTCAAGCCTGGAGAACGCCATCTATTCGGTTGGAAAGCCCTTGTGGAAGTGTGGAGTATCAAATACCGCTTAACACCACGAGATACCGAAAAATTGACTGAGTTACCACCAGAGTTTCAAACTCGCTATCTGGTGGATAATGACGAGTTGGCAATGGACACTGATGTTATTCGGAACGCTGCTCGTGAAGCCATTGGTCGGGAAACCAATTTACTGCGGAAAATTTACAGTATTCGCAACTATGTTTATGACAAACTCTCCTACGGAATTAAACCTCACATTGATACACCCGATGTTGTATTAGAGCGGGGTATTGGTTCGTGCGGCGAGTATTTAGGCTTGTTACTGGCGCTAGGACGGCTAAATGGAATTGCCTGCCGAACGGTGGGTCGCTATAAGTGTCCTGCTCATGCTGACAAATTCAATATTCCTTTAGAACCTGACTTTAATCATGTTTGGATGGAATTTTATATCCCAGAAGTCGGCTGGTTACCGATGGAATCGAATCCTGACGATACTGTAGAAGGAGGCCCTTACCCAACGCGATTTTTTATGGGTCTTGCCTGGTACCACATGGAGATTGGAAAGGGAATTACATTTGAAAAGCTTAAAAGCCAAGGCGATCCTGTGAAGAAAGAAGATGTTTCTATTGGTGATTTAGCAATTAATCATGTAAGATTCACTATTCTTGAAGAATTGCCACCACCTAATTGGTAATGGGTAATTCGTGAAGAGGGAATTTGAAACTTTGAATTCCCTTGGTGTGACTTTTGAAGGCTTGACTTTTTACTGAATCATGAACGTTATTCCAGCCATAGATTTACTTGAAGGTCGGTGTGTGCGACTGTACCAGGGTGATTATGCGCGATCGCAAGTTTTCAACGATAACCCTGTCGAAGTTGCTCAACAATGGGTTGACCAAGGAGCAGCGAGACTGCATGTTGTCGATCTAGATGGTGCCAAAGCGGGTAAACCCGTCAACACCAAGAGTATTGAAGCCATTGTTCAGGCAGTCTCAGTGCCTGTACAAGTAGGAGGGGGATTGCGCGATCGCGCTGGTGTTGCTCAACTATTAGATATCGGCGTTGAGCAGGTTATTTTGGGGACGGCTGCGGTAGAAGATCATCTCTTGGTCAAACAATTGTGCGAAGAGTTTCCAGGAAAAATTATTGTTGGTATTGATGCCCGTAACGGCTTCGTTGCCACTCGTGGCTGGTTAGAGACATCAGAGGTCAAAGCGACAGACCTCGCCCAGCAGATGAACCAATTGGGAGTGGCGGCTATTATTTACACGGACATTCACCGGGATGGCACCCTGAGTGGCCCCAATCTAGAGGCTTTGAGAGAACTTGCTTATAGCATTTCCATTCCTGTGATTGCATCTGGCGGCGTTAGTTCCATCACCGACCTTTTGAGCTTGCTGGCACTTGAACCTTTAGGAGTCAGTGGAGTTATTGTCGGTCGCGCTCTTTATACGGGCGATATTTCCTTAAAAGAAGCCCTCCAAGCCGTTGGTCCCGGACGCCTTCAAGATATCCCTCCTGATATAGGTTTTTCAACCTTTGCATAAGGTAGCCTGAGGTCGAAATTGTAGATCAGGTTCCGTCGAGTCAGAATCGGTGGTTATTTTAGGACATTTGATTGTCGTTTTGCCGATGATTGATGTCTTGATGACCACCCTGACAATACGCGGAAGTAGACCAGACCGATAACGAATAATAAAACCATGATTCAGGCAGTTTGGGATACCGTCAGCTGGGCGCTAGGGCTAAATGCGGAGCAACTGGACTTTTGGCAGATGGGATTGCGAGCGGCTGTAATTTATGTAGCTGCGCTGCTGATGGTGAGAGTGGGGGGCGACCGACGTTTTATCGGTAAATATGCCGCATTAGATGTGCTGTTGACCGTTATTTTAGGCTCTACCTTAAGTCGTGCGATTAATGGCTCTGCGCCTTTTTTTAAATCACTGGGAGCCGCCTTGGTACTGGTGTGGATGCATTGGCTAGTTTGCGCGATCACTTACCATTTTGAACGCTTCGACACCTTGATAAAAGGTCGATCACGAATTCTAGTTCAGGATGGTCAAATGATTAAAAAAGCGATGAGAGAAAGCCATATTAGCAAAAAAGATTTAGAGGATTCTCTACGCCTAAAAGCGAAAATTACTGAACTGAGTCAAGTCAAAGTTGCTCGCTTAGAAAGTAGTGGTGAAATCAGTGTTATCCCCAAAAAAGAGCCACCCCAACTGATTGAAACTTCTGTAGAAGATGGGGTTCAAACCTTGCGAATTCAGTTAGACTGAGAAAGCCAAATTATTGTAGTTTTATTCTTTGGGTAAGCAGTAATCTAGACGCTTAGCCCAATTCTGTTTGCCTTCCTATACCTCGATTGATAGATTCAAAAATATACCGCTAGATCCATGAAAAATTGATGAATAAAAGCCATTCTAAAAGTAGAGAAAAAGTATTTTGAAAATTTGTTGAATAAAGGAGAAAAAATGACGACTACTCCTAGAGCTTATGGACGCAATCAACGTGCCGTAGGTGTTTTTAAGGCCCGCCAAGAGACAGAACATGCTCTCCATGAGCTGAGAGATGCGGGTTTTGATATGAACAAAGTGTCAGTCATCACACGGGATGCGAACGATAGTGGGATGGCAGGCGCTGATGTACGCGATCAACACGGGAATAAAGCCGATGAAGGAGCAGCCACAGGAGCTGTGACGGGTGGAGTTTTAGGAGGTATCACGGGACTGCTGGTTGGCTTAGGTACACTGGCAATTCCTGGCGTTGGTCCTATTCTTCTTGCAGGAGCAGAAGCGACTGCGATCGCAACTACTCTAGCAGGTACCGCTATTGGTGCAGCCGCAGGCGGTTTAATTGGTGCGCTAGTGGGTTTGGGAATTCCCGAAGAACGAGCTAAAGTGTATAGCGATCGCGTAAGTCGTGGTGAATATCTCGTAATGGTGACGGGTACCGAAGCTGACATTCGCCGTGCTACAGCTATTTTGAGTAATCGCGGTGTTGAAGAGCTGGGTGTCTATGATGCACCCGATTTAGGCCACGAACGCACCGAACACGTTGCACATATGAATAATGCTGTGGTCGAGCGCAAGACGGTCGAGCGCAACGATGTTATCGACTGCAATGATGTCAAGTACGAGGATGCTGTCGAATGCAGAGATATTGATCACGATAATCAGGCTGAGGTAATTATCATCGACCATCGTGACGAAGCAAGAAAAGTTCGTTAACTTCAGCGCCTGTAGCCTTCTTAAGTAGATAGTTAGCCTCGCCGTGGACTCAAGTCCACGGCTCATCGTTAAAGTCCACTCAAGTGGACTAAAGTCTTTTCCTACTCTCCACAATTGTCTTATTTCACCTTTGCCACTACTGTGCGATGGCGCGGACTGTTGCGAGTAATTGTGGGTGGATGGAAACCAGCTTCTACAATCGCTTGTTCAATATCTAAACTGAAATACTCATCCAAATAAGGCTCGGTACTCTTGAGCAACGTCAGAATATAGGGGGGCATTTTCGCATAAACTTCTGAGCGAGGATTCATATCCATGAAGGTGAAATAACCACCCGGACGCAACAAACGCCGAGCCTCACAGAAGATTTGCTTGGCTGCATCTTGAGGAAGTTCGTGGAACATCAAGCAGGCAGAAACTAAATCGAAGGATGCATCCGGTAAACCTGTCGATTCAGCCGCAGCGTGTTTCCAGTTAATCTTGGCATGGCGTTGCCTAGAATTGTATTGTGCGACCGCAATATAGTAGGGTGATAAGTCAATGCCCGTAACCTTTGCCGCAGGATACAGTTCTTGGAGCGCAAAGGTACTCAGCCCCACACTGCAACCTAAGTCTAAAATGTCTAGCGGCTGAATTGAAACTTGAGCTTTAACAATATCGTGGTAACTCTGCCGTAGTTTAGCATCTCCTTTCGTCCCATCCTCCGGACAAATCGGCGCATGGACAGCATATGAGGCAACTTCCACTTCTAAAGCAGCATCCCAACTGAGATTACCTTTTTCATAGGCATGGAAAGAACACAGGTAATAGTCTGGGTAAGTTAACTGAGAATTTTGTACGTCAGCTAATTCCTTGTCCCAGTCGTGTTTCTGCAACTCCTGCACTCTCTGACGCCACGGCACTCCCATCTTTTCCGCTCGTTTAATCATCATATTGCGAGCTTGCTGCTTGGCTAAGTTGGCTAAAGGCTTGATGGAGAGTACTCCATTAACAAAGCTGGAAGCGAGATTAGGGAACGTGTTTACAGTAGTGGTCATAAAAAAGGCTTCTCTAAAACGAGACGGGAGCTAATCAGAATCATCTAAAAATCAGCGTGGAGACTCCCGGTATAGTTGTAAAACTTAACGGGAGAGGAAGTCAATGTCTCAGAGTGCAAACCACTACAGTATCCTGAAAGCGATCGCTAAAAAGAAACTCGGAGTTCAGAACTCGGAACTTGGAACTCACAACTCGAAGCTTGAAGCTCTCCAATCCGCTATTTGGACTGTTGATACCGGCTCATCCAATACTGCTCGGATAAGCTCTAATTCCTCTCCCCCAGCTCCCCCATCTCCCCTGGTTTTTCAAGCAACTCTCCTCTTAACCGAGCAGTATTGCGGGCTCATCCCTCTACCTGAACGTCCTAAGCCGTATCTCCTCTCGCCAAAGCATCTATCTTAAGGTTGATTCTTCTCAGGAAGTAACTCAGGTTGAATAAAGGAGACCGTGTATGCATACGGATGGCTCTTCATGAAGCGCGACGCCACAGGCAAGTTTGTTAGCAATTGGAACTCAGAGACAAAACAACGAGTTAGCGTATCTCTGACTAATACAGCATGGCGATCGCTCGATAAAGAAGCTAACAGGCGAGGAATTTCTCGTTCTGAAGTCATTGAACGCTTTGCCCGTACTCTTGAAGGCGAACAGTTGCTCGTTGCCCAAGAAACTGAGCGCAAGGTGGCAACGATTCTGGAAAGCATTACGGATGCTTTTGTCGCCTTCGATCGCGACTGGCGCTACACTTACGTAAATCAGGCGGCGGCTAAAATCCTGCACAAAACGCCAGAAGATCTACTGGGAAAGCACGTTTGGAATGAGGTTTTTCCGGAGCTGGTGGGTGGAATTGCTTATCGGGAACTACATCGGGCAGTGGCGGAACAAGTCCCTGTTTCCTGGGAAGAATTTGGGGAACCTGTCCAGTGTTGGTTAGAGGTGAATGCCTATCCCTCTACAGCAGGGGTAGCCGTTTATTTTCGGGATGTCACCGATCGCAAGCAAGCGGAGGCAGAACGAGAACGCTTGTTGTACGAGCTTGAAATTGAACGCGCCCGATTTGAAGCCGTTTTACGACAAATGCCTGCTGGAGTAATGATTGCTGATGCGGCATCCGGTAAGTTAGTTCTGGCGAACGAACAAACCAAGCAAATTGTTGGGTATGGCTATGAACAGTCGCTTGAGCTTGAGGAATATGCACCCATTATTCCATTTGAAGCCTTTCGCTTAGATGGTCAGCGCTATGCCTCTAATCAGTATCCACTGGTGCGATCGCTAAAAACAGGTGAAGTGGTTACCAACGAAGAGATGGAAATTCATCGAGATGATGGTAGCCGCGTCTTCATTAATATCAACTCAGCACCGATTTTAGATAACCAGGGGCAGATTGTTGCAGCCGTTGTTATTTTCCAAGATGTGACGGATTACAAACAGGTTGAACAGGCATTACGAGAGAGCGAAGAAAGCCTGCGATTGGCACTGATGGCGGCTCAGACAGTTGTTTGGGATATGGATTTGCAGACTTATCAGGTTGTGTGTTCTACCAATGCTCTAGACGTTTGGGGTTTTCACGAAGGCACGGGAGAAGACTTTTTTGCGCTCATTCATCCAGACGATCGACAACGGGTGATTCAAGCGGCGCAAGAGGCAATTGCTGGAGAACAGTCCTACGTGCAGGAGTACCGGGTAATTAGTCCGGACGGAGTTGTGCGCTGGATCAACAGTCAGGGGCGAGTTTATTTGGATGAAACCGGACGGGGAGTTCGCATGATTGGCGTTTCGGTTGACATCACGGAACGCAAACAGATGGAAGCAGAGCGCGATCGCCTTTTAAAACGAGAACAAACTGCCCGACTGGAAGCAGAAAGCGAACGCAAGCGGTTGTATGACATCCTGATGGAGTTCCCTGCCATGATTGGCATTGTTAAAGGTTCCGATCTTGTGTATGAATTTGCCAATCCAACTTATCTAGAAGGAACTGGGCGCACTCCAGACATTATCGGGAAATCAATGCGGGACGTTTTCCCGGAGCTAGAGGAGCAAATTTACTTGGAAGCGCTTGAGCGCGTTTACCGGACGGGAGAAACATTTATTCGGAATGAGTCGCCTGCTTACTGGGATCGGAACGGCGATGGTGTGTTGGAAGAGGGATTTTTCAACTGCATCTGTCCGGCTTGGCGAGATGCTGAGGGAACCATTCAGGGCGTCTTGATTTATAACATTGAAGTGACAGCCCAGGTGCGGGCAAGGCAACAAATTGAACAACTGCTCAAGAACCTCCGGCAGAAAGAAGAAATTCAGCAATTTCTGATCGAATTGAATGATGCCATTCGTGCCATTCAAGACTCGAAGGAAATTGTGTGGCAGGTGGTTTGTGCCACAGGGCAACATTTCCAAGTCACTCGCTGTACCTATGGTGAAATTGATCCACGCTCCGAATACGTCATCGTCGATCGCGATTATTGCAATGGTGTAATTAGCGTGGTGGGTAAACACCATATGGATTCGTTTGGCCCTGAACTCATTGCTGAATTAAAGCAGGGCAGAACAATCGTCGTGGATGATGTCGATCGCGATCCTCGGACTGCCGGAGTTGGGGTGGCTGCCTTTGATGCAATCCAAACCAAATCTCTCCTATGTGTTCCCTTGGTGAAACAGGGGCGATTTGTCGCATTGTTGGTGTTGCACCATGTCTCTGTTCGCCAGTGGACAGAGGAAGAGGTGGCACTGATGGAGCGAATTGCTCAAAAAACCTGGCTAGCCGTAGAGCGATCGCGGGCAGAAGAAGAATTGCGCGAAAGTGAAGCTCATCTGCAACTGGCAGTAAAAATTGGACGCATGGGAACCTGGGATTGGGACATGCAGACCGATGCATTGCTTTGGTCAGAAGGACATTTCATGGTACTCGGTTTACAACCCAATGAGTGCGAACCTAGCTATGAGGTTTGGGCAAGTCATGTTCATCCGAATGACTTAGCAGAAGTTGAGGCGAAACTTCAGCAAGCTATAGATGACAAGAAGGAGTATCACCATGAATATCGCCTGCGTTGGTCAGATGGCTCCATTCATTGGGTTGAAGCGAGAGGACAGTTTATTTATGATTCTCAGGGAAATCCCAAGCACTCGATCGGCGTTGTCATTGATATCACACAACGCAAGCAAGCGGAACAGGAACGGGAACAACTACTAGAGCGCGAACGCATTGCCCGTTCTCAGGCAGAAGCCGCACAGCACCAACTGGCAACAATTTTTGACACATCTCCGATTGGACTTGCCCTATTAGATGCCCAGCAGCGATTTATTGCCATCAACGAAGCACTAGCAGAAATTAATGGATTAACCCGCGAGCAACACTTAGGATATTCCATTCCAGAACTTTTTGGTCAATCCGATCCCCATTTAGTTGAAGTCTTTGATCAGATCTACACCACAGGCAATCCCTTCATTTCACCGAACTTTGCGGTAAATGTTCCCGGACGCAGCGATCGCCGTCCCGGTTACTACAACGTTTACTATCTTCCGACCGTTCGCTCAAATGGTCAGGTCGAAGGCGTTTTGGTCTATGTAGTAGATGTGACGGAACGGGTGCAGTTAGAGCGTGCCCAACGCTTTCTCTCTGAAGCAAGTGCGGTGCTTGCATCCTCACTCGATTATCAAACGACTCTAGAGCGAGTCGCGCAGCTTACAGTGCCGGAATTAGCGGACTGGTGCACGGTTCACATGATAGAAGAGGATGGTGCGATCGAGCAGATTGCGGTTGCTCACATTGACCCTGCCAAACTGGAATGGGCATATGAAATTAGAGACAAGTATCCTCTGAACCTGGATGAACCTCGCGGTGCTGCATTTACATTGCGAACCGGGCAACCTGATTTAGTGCCGGATATTCCCGATGAACTGTTGGTAAAGGCAGCGCATGACCCAGAGCATTTGGAAATACTGCGGCAGGTTGGATTCAGCTCCGTAATGACGGTGCCACTACGAACTCAGGCACGAATTCTAGGGGTCATTTCCTTTATCTCAGCCGAATCTGAACGACGGTATACTTCAGCAGATTTGCAACTGGCAGAAGAATTGGCTCGTCGTGCTTCCTTGGCGATCGACAATGCTCAACTATATCGGCAGGCTCAACGCGATCGCACAAAAGCAGAAGCCGCTAACCGAATTAAAGACGAATTTTTAGCCGTATTATCCCACGAGTTGCGATCGCCTCTCAATCCGATTCTTGGCTGGACAAAATTGCTACGAACTGGGCGACTCGATGCCACAAAAACCGAGCAAGCGCTGGAAACGATCGAACGCAATGCCAAGCTACAAGCGCAATTAATTGAGGACTTGTTGGATGTCTCGCGCATTCTGCAAGGAAAAATGACGTTAAACGTCGCGATCGTGAATTTAGCGGCAACGATTGAGGCTGCACGGGAAACGGTACGACTAGCAGCCGAAGCCAAACACATTCAAATCCAGACTATATTCAATCCTATTTCCGGAACGGTTTCAGGTGATACAAATCGCCTCCAACAGGTAGTCTGGAACCTCCTCTCCAATGCTGTGAAGTTCACCCCAACCGGAGGACGAATCGAGGTGCAACTAGAGCAAGTTGGCACCTATGCTCAGATTCAAGTCAAAGATACTGGAAGAGGCATCAGTCCAGACTTCTTACCCTCTGTGTTTGACTACTTCCGTCAAGAAGATGGCACAACGACCCGAAAATTTGGTGGATTGGGATTGGGACTGGCGATCGTCCGCCATTTTACCGAACTGCATGGAGGAACCGTTGAAGCAGACAGCTTAGGACAGAACTTAGGGGCTACATTTACCATCCGGCTACCGTTAAACATCGTAGAGCCGGAACCCTCTTCTGATCACAGACACCCAGAAAGTGCAACCGACTTAGCAGGTGTTCATGTCTTAGTTGTGGACGACGATGCAGATATGCGGGAGTTGGCAGCATTCACCCTGATGCAATCTGGTGCACAAGTTACGACAGCTGCTTCGGCTGCACAGGCGTTGACCCTCCTGAATCAATCTGTCCCCGATCTGCTGTTATGTGACATTGGGATGCCAGAGATGGATGGCTATTCTCTGATTCGGCAAATTAGAAAGTGGTCACCTGAACAAGGAGGTATGATTCCTGCGATCGCACTTACTGCTTATGCTGGAGAAAT
>JBFLZA010000159.1:0-14609 GCA_040756535.1 Cyanobacteriota bacterium | reverse complement strand
AATCTTAAAACAGTTTCCCCTGTCTCCTCAGAACTAGACTCAAACCTCGTGGTGGAAAAGTCAGTTGTGCCCGTGCCAGCAGAACCCATACCCGTTGAGTATGAGGTAAGTGCAACGCCAGTCCTATCAGCAACGCTATCTGAGCGTCCCCCTGTTCTAGTAACAGAAGCGTTGCGCTATGACGCAGCCGCGATTACAGCGCAATACCGAAAAGCGCCGTTACAAGTGTTGGGGCGGCTCCTGAATATTGCTCTACCCTCTCTGTTCTATGCTTTTAATTTGTGGTGGGATCGAGTCCGGGGGCGTTCCGTAATCAACGAGCGGCGTCGAGCGATTCAGCTGAGGAAAATATTAACGAAACTGGGACCGGCTTACATTAAGGTAGGACAAGCGCTCTCCACGCGGCCGGATTTGGTGCCTCCGGTATTCTTAGAAGAGTTAGCACTGCTGCAAGACCAACTGCCGCCGTTTCCTAATGAGGTAGCCTATCAATTTATTGAAGAAGAATTAGGTGCTCAACCGGAAAAGATTTATGCTGAACTCACCCCAGATCCCGTAGCGGCAGCGTCTTTAGGACAGGTCTACAAGGGTAAGCTCAAGACGGGTGAAACTGTAGCGGTAAAAGTGCAACGCCCCGGACTAGCAAAACGCATTGCCCTAGATATCTATATCTTGCGACGCCTTGCTCAATGGGCTCAAAACAACCTCAAGCAGGTGCGAAGTGACTTGGTTGCCATTATGGATGAGTTTGGCACCCGCATTTTTGAGGAAATGGACTATACCCAGGAGGGACGCAATGCGGAGCGTTTTTCCGAGCTTTACGGTCATCTCCAAGATATATATGTTCCCAAAATTTATTGGCAATATACAGGGCGTCGTGTCTTGACCATGGAGTGGATCAATGGCACGAAGCTGACCAATATGGAGGGGATTAAAGTCCAGGGGGTTGATGCAAGGCATTTGATTGATATGGGAGTTCAGTGTTCCTTAAGGCAGTTGCTGGAACATGGATTCTTCCATGCCGACCCTCACCCCGGTAATTTGTTGGCAACTCCTGACGGGAAGCTGGCTTATCTAGACTTTGGCATGATGAGCGAAGTCAAGCCTTATCAGCGTTATGGCTTGATTGAGGCAGTGGTTCATTTGGTGAACCGAGACTTTGCCGGTTTGGCAAATGATTACGTGAAGCTGGAGTTTTTGTCACCGGAGACCGATCTGACTCCCATTATTCCCGCATTGGCGAATGTTTTTAGCAACGCTTTGGGGGCTAGTGTAGCGGAACTCAATTTCAAGAGTATCACTGACCAGTTGTCGGCGTTGATGTACGAGTATCCGTTCCGAGTGCCTGCCTACTATGCGCTAATTATTCGCTCCTTGGTGACATTGGAAGGGATTGCGATTAATGTCGATCCAAACTTTAAGGTACTATCGAAAGCCTATCCTTATGTGGCGAAGCGCCTGTTGACAGACCCTTCACCGCAATTACGCGCTTCTTTGAAGGATTTGTTGTTCAAGGATGGCAATTTCCGCTGGAATCGTCTGGAAAACTTGTTACGGAATGCGGCTGACTCTTCTGATTATGACCTGAATAAGGTATTGAATCAGACGTTAGATTTTCTCTTCTCAGAACGCGGTACTTTTATCCGAGAACAGCTAGTGGAGGAGATTGTTAAGGCAGTCGATGCCTATGGGCGTCGGACAGTTGACAATGTGACCTACTCCCTGCTAAAGCGCATTGGAATGGCCCAGAATAAGAAACCAGTGATAAAAGTGGAGAATGCTCAGACGGCAGAGCATCTCAAGCGAATTTGGGAAATTCTCCAAAACACTCCGGGTTTTGACCCGATGCAGCTAGTTCCAATAATTCCCCAATTCCTGATGAAATCAGAAACTCAGCAGATGGGGCAAAAAATTGCTGGAGGTCTAGCGCAACGGGTGATTGCGCGGATGATTAGAGAGGCGTTACTCCAAGATACCTCTCAAGAAGTGCCACCCAAGGTTACTAAGCCAGCGCCAGCGCCCAAATTGGTTCTACCTCAAGCTGCGATCGTGCAATAAAGCTGTAGGGAGGTTCAGGAAATCTTTTGAATCAAGAATCCTACTGGCTTTTAGCCGTGGGAGTGTCAAATGAAATAAGATATGTCATGATGCTCATACTCTTTCGACTTGAGAGCGTATGGCTTGGCAAGCAGACCCTTTCACCAGCCTACTCGTCATGAGTGATAAGAATACTAAAAAAGGCCTGACTAGCTCCTTCTCAGGATTTTCCACGGGAACTGGGCTGAGGCTGTGGTTATTTTTTCTGTTCTCTTTCTATTTTCTCGGCTACCCAGTGCCTTTATGTATCTTACTGGGGTTTACTGGGGGGCTAGCTGGAGGATGGGTAGTTGGCTGGTGGAAAAGCTCGGAGGGCCCAATAGAGGCACCACCGGTGGAGGAACAAGAGTTCGAGTTGGTAGAGGATAGATCCTCAAAAGCGGGGGGGTTGCGTTTAGCCAAACAGCGCCGAGAGGCTAAATCTCGGAGGCGATCGCAGGGATACTCATTGCCTTTTAGTAATTTCTTAAGGCGATAGACAATACATCACTTGGGATAAACAGGAATCTCACCCTTACCCCTCCCAAGGATTGAAAGTTAAAAATTAAAAAGTGGGCTTGACAAAATCCTCTTTTGGTTAGTGATTTTTGTGTGATACTAGCCCTTAGACTAAACCCATGTTTTTATTCCTTTCCAAGCTGCTGCCATTGTTCCTGTACCCTTTGGGACTGGCTTGCTTACTGATAGTTTTGGCAATGGTGATGTGGTGGCGGCGCTCTCGTTGGGTTCCCATACCCATGTCTTTAGCCTTACTTGTTTTATTGCTGGCAAGTAACAGTTGGGTGGCAAATGGCTTAGTGCAATCGCTAGAGTGGCAACAAATCCCACCGAAAACATTACCGACGGCTGATGCAATTGTTCTTTTGGGAGGAGCAACCAAATCGGCGTTTCCCCCACGACCTGGAGTAGATTTGAGCGAACAAGGCGATCGCGTCCTCTATGCCGGTCAATTGTACCGTGAAGGTAAGGCTCCTGTAGTGATTGCGTCTGGGGGTCGCATTTCTTGGCGTGGCGGTGGTCCGCCGGAGTCAGCAGATATGGCTCAAATCTTGCAAACCTTGGGAGTTCCATCTAGTGCTATCCTGCAAGACCCCACATCGCTCAATACTTACCAAAATGCCATTAATGTGCACAAAATTATGAAAGAGCGAGGAATTAACCGGGTATTACTGGTGACCTCTGCCATGCATATGCCGCGCTCATTGCGAATTTTTCAACGTCAGGGCATTGAGGCGATTCCAGCACCCACAGACTTTTTGGTTAGCCAACAAGAAAGTGAGGAACCCAACAGCAGTCCTCCAGCAGTCATACTCAGCCTACTACCAGATAGCGATCGCTTAGATAGGACAACCAAAGCTCTCAAAGAGTACATCGGAATGGTTATCTACCGCCTCCGAGGCTGGCTCTGAGGAAACAAGACTTGAATTTTCAATAGTATTAAGAAAGTTGGTGGAAACAAACAGAACAACTCTTGCCGTTTCCCCCTAGTTTGGGGCGGTGTTTTTAGGGTTGCATTTTTATTTGTACGTTTACAATCTCCAATCAGAAGTAATGCCAGAAAAATTCCAATTTATTGTCCCTGCACCACCCCAACCGGCAGATATTTTTGCCACATATCAGCTAGCTCACGAATTTTATCGGGAATCATGGCATCGGCAGGAACACGAGCGCTACTGCGAGTGGTATCGGCTAACGGCCCAACGCCACCAGCAAGAGTTTCAGAAAATGCAAAGTGATATCAATCTGTTTGGTTGGTTCTGTCGGCGTAAGCCTCAATCATGAGATCAGAAAAGTAGAGGAGGTGTCGTTTTATCTCCTCTCCCCCACTTTTGTTTTCCTATTGTTCTAAACGGTTTCTAGTTCGTCCTCCCGGAAGTGAGCGCGAAATTTTTTATCAAACTGGACTAGCACCGGCAGATTAGCGCTCACAGGTCTGCCTTGCCACTCGGTAACAATTCCAATCACTTCTCCTTCTAGCCCTTTAGCATCAAAAGGCTCGCTTTTGTGAGCAGGATGGTGGTAGACAGTGACAGATTCTTTAACGCGGACGCGATCGCCAACTTTCATAGATAAAGTTTGTGTTCTCTCTAAATAGTCTGAATAAAGCCGGAACTTGCCCAGACAACCCTACTATTCTTGCACAGCAGTGTTCCCTTGCTGTAGTTGACCCACTTTCCCTACTCCCTAAATCCAGTCGGGAAGGTGGGAAAGGTGAGGAGAATAGGGAAGGTAAGGAGGATGGGGAAGGTGAGGAAGGTGGGGAAGATAGGGAATAACTTTTTCTTTCGTCTCCCTTGTCTCCTTTACTCTTCGGGAGGTTGTGCTGGAACTGAAGAAGACGGAGATAATTGAATGCGATCTGTACGGAACATGCGATCGCGCATTTTCTGGAACCCCTCAGGATTAATTAACCACTGAGCGGTCATTAAAGCCGCAGTAGCGGATAATAGCACTAGCAATACTCCCACAACTCCGATCATGACCTTGACCCACTCCCCATTTGATGCTGGGGCTGTCGGTTCGGCTTCTTCAGGCATTTCGGGTTCACTGGATTCATAGTCTGAGTCCAACCCAGAAAATGTAGTGTCTAGATTGAAAGTGTATTCCTTTGTCCCCATTGGGCGTTCCCCAAGATTGAGAACCACTGGATATTGAGGAGAAACGGCACAGTAGGTCAGAACAACCGATATATTATCTTGACCATTTTTTTGATTGGCTAGGTCAATCAACGCTTGAACCGCCGCTTCAACAGAAAGCTTGCCGCTAAAAATGTCTCGCGGGTAGTCGGCACAAAATTGCTCGATCAAGTGATTGTCGCTCAACCCATCCGAACAAAGTAGCAGGATGCCATCTTCTTCTAAAATGAATCGCCGTACTGTCGGACGCAGTAACTCAGCGTCCTTGGTTCCTACCGCTTGAGTCAGTGCCCCAGCATCAGGGCGCTGTAATGCTTTGCGATACAGACTGCGCCCCATCCGTACTTCCCTTGTTGCCACATCATCATCCACGGTTAGCTTTTGGCAATAGCGGGGTGTCAGCCAGTAAGCAGGGCTATCTCCAACACTAGCAAGATAAAGTTCATGAGCATTGCCCTGACCATCGGGCATCTTCATAATTTGCGGCAGTTGCAGCGCTAGTGTTAGCGTCGTTGCCATCCGACGCCGGGACTCTCGCGCCTGTTCATCATTGCGGGAGGCAATCATGTTATTCGCCACCCGGATAATTGCCGCTAGTTGCTGGGCGACTAAGTCGGGTGTCATGAGTTGCGGATCTTCTGCTAACTCAGCCAGTAGTGCCCGGATTTGGAGTTTGATAGACTGTACCGCCAACTGGCTGGCAACTTCCCCACCTTCATGTCCGCCAATGCCATCACAAATAATCGACAAATGGGGAACTAGGGGGTCACGGGGCAAGCTGAGGTCTGATGGCAAGTCGGCCATCGTGGGATAGCAGCTATCTTCGTTGTGGTTGGGTAGAGTACCGACATCCGTAGCACCGGCAATTTTCAAGCGCAGAGGTTGTCGGGCGGCTTGCTCCAATAACAGTTTATTGAGGTCGGTTGCGATCGCTTGTAATGACGCATCCTCACTTTGCAAGGCTTGAGCGATCATTTGCAACCGAGACGCTACAGGAGTAGCGGTTCTAGAACACAAAGATGCCCAGCATTCTCCTAGCTGTTGGAGGTTAGCTTTTTTAGAGCGTCGGAGGAGGGCAGAACCAACACCGGAAGATTTAGCCATTTCTAAAGCATCTGAAGAAGGACTTGCCCCGCTTCCCGGAGAGGATGCCACCCATTCTTCAGAATTTTTGTCCTCAACCGTGTCTGTGTATAGTTCCCGCAGTCGCACCCGCCACCCTTCAATCCGCAGATTGTCAAGAACTAAAAGACTGGAAGCTACGCCCATTTTTTCTAAGGGCGTCCACAGTTCCAAGATTTGCCAGAGCCAATAAACCTGACGCACTATTGGCACTTGTGCCCACATCGATTTAATTGAAGGATACTGCTGACCGTTGGCATCAATTGGGACGTTCTCAAGCAACATGACAGTGGATTCTCCCAACTGGCATACACCATATACGTCTGGAACATGGAGACGATGAGGATACAAGCGCAGGTAAGTGAGAATATCCTCATTCAACTCATCGGGAATCTCTAGGAGCAGTTCCGGCTGAGTATCCCGCCAAATTTGAGGGGCAATGACTTGGTATCTGTTTTTGACGAGTTCTCCGGCAGGAATCTGCATGGCAGCGGGACCAACTGCCCAAAGATAGCGATTAATTAGTGGCGTGGAACTACTCATAGTAATACGGCTTAAAAACAACGACTTAGGAATTAGCGGTTGCGCGATTGCGCCAAGCGCATCGGCAAAGCCGATCGCAAAAGAGTGGGGCAGAGGAAAATTACGGGCATCGGGGTTGCCCCAGAAAAGATTGTATGAAAATCATCGGCTCTGCCAAGCGTAGCGGTACCTTCCTTACTCCCTTTTCTGCGGTCAAATCCCAGACGGCTAAGATACATTGGAACTAGGGTTAGCGAATTTTTTTATAGTTTCCCTCTAATCGCACCCAATCGCGCTTAAAAGCAAATAAAAGAATAAAGGAAAACCTTGTTCTGTGTTCAGGAAACCTATACTAAACACGACAGACTTGTCAATCGGCAAACATTAAATGGAGTGCTGATCACAATTGATTCTGAGGCTATGACTGGAATTTACATATCAGCCCTTGAATCTAACTTATATAAACGCTTGCTCGCATAGGATAAAGATATGCCTTTGCTAAGTCCTGCACTGCTCTGGCTGATAGCAGGATTGATTCTTTGTTCAGTAGAGTTTTTTGTGCCAACGGCGTTTGTCGCCTTCATCATGGGGCTTAGCGCCTGTGCGATCGCTCTGGTCGCATGGTTGTTGCCAACAGCGTTCCCGTTGCATGTGGTACTGTGGCTCTTGCTCTCGATAGCACTTGTGTTTTTATCTCGTCGCTTCCTACCGCATCCGAGCGTATCTAAAAGGATGGATGCGATAGAAGCCCAAACGTTGACAGAAATCATGCCAGGGCAGACAGGCCGGGTACTGTATGAGGGCAATTCTTGGAGGGCACGTTGTGAGGATGGAATTGAAGAAATTGCCCCCAATCAAATGGTTTACGTCGTCAGACGGGAAGGCAACACCTTAATTGTCATGCCACGAAACTTATTGCATTCCTAAGCCCAGCAGTTGTGTGCACACTTGTTGGCACTTTCTCTCTCATCGCCTTCATCTCGGCTCAAGCGTTTAGTCCGTAAGTCAATTTTAAAAACTCTCGTCCACTAGAAGCTGTGGAAGCAGCTCAAACGATAGGAGACTCCAGATGGAAACTTTTTTCGGTTTTATAATTGCTTTGGCTCTTGGCGGAGGTCTCGCCAGTTCTGTCAAAATTGTCAATCAAGGGAATGAAGCACTCGTTGAAAGATTGGGGAAATATAGCGGGAAGAAACTAGAACCCGGTATCAACTTTCTCGTCCCCGTCTTCGATCGCGTAGTCTACCAGGAAACGATTCGGGAAAAAGTCCTGGATGTCCCACCCCAGCAATGTATTACTCGCGACAACGTTTCCATCAGCGTTGACGCAGTGGTTTACTGGCGGATTATGGATATGGAGAAAGCCTACTATAAGGTAGAAAATCTCCGTTTAGCGATGCAGAACCTAGTACTGACCCAAATTCGCTCAGAAATGGGTAAATTGGAGCTGGATCAAACCTTTACCGCCCGTGCTGAAATCAATGAAATCCTGCTACGGGAATTGGATATTGCCACCGATCCTTGGGGCGTTAAAGTGACGCGGGTGGAACTGCGAGATATTGTCCCATCTAAAGCTGTACAAGACTCGATGGAGTTGCAGATGTCAGCAGAACGCCGCAAGCGGGCAGCAATTCTTACTTCCGAGGGCGAACGGGAATCTGCGGTTAACTCCGCCAGAGGTAAAGCGGAGGCGCAAGTGCTTGATGCTGAAGCGCGTCAAAAGGCGGCAATTCTCGATGCTGAGGCACAGCAAAAAGCGATTGTTCTCAAAGCCCAAGCCGAACGTCAGCAGCAAGTCCTCAAAGCCCAAGCTACGGCTGAGGCCCTGCAAATTGTTACTAAGGCACTTAAGGGTGACTCTAGTGCTCGTGAAGCGCTCCAGTTCTTACTCGCCCAGAATTATTTAGAAATGGGCATGAAGATTGGTAGCAGCGATAGCAGCAAGGTGATGTTCATGGACCCTCGCAGTATTCCTGCAACGCTTGAGGGAATGCGATCGATTGTTGGCGATGGCAATCAGAGCAATTCTCAGTCATTGAATTTTGATTTGGATAAGTTCGAGCGGTAAACTCCCACGCTTCATGGCAAATGAGTGTGGTTACTTAATTTTGGATTTTGGATTTTGGATTTTGAATTGTCCCCATGATTCAACAGGGTGTAGGGTGTGGGGTATGGGGTGTGGGGAACCGAGAGGATGGGGATTGCAACCTCACCGCAACTACAAACTTTCAACCGACAAATTCTCTTGCTACACCCTTTTTATAACCCCTTTTCAATGAAAGGGATTTATCTCCCCCAGCCTCCCCAGCTCCCCCAGATTGCTTAAAAAGGGGGTACTCAACCCGGATTTGGTATGATTCTTTTATTTTGGTAGTGGTCGGATGCGATCGCAATGTTTTGACACTTGCAACTAAAATTTTTTCTAATACAGCCTTAAGGTATAGAGACAGTCTTTAACCTGACACAAACTCATGGCATTTAAATGCTAATTATGGATATAAATTCTGATATTTTAAAATAAATTCATACAAATTTCGAGGCAAAAGTTAAATAACGACTGAAACTCCCCAAGTCTCTTGCGAGGTGGTAAACATTCAGACAGGTCAACTAGCGCTGCGTTTCACTCCCAATGGTAAGTCAAAAGCGGGTTTAAATAATGGAAATATTGTGAGGTGGATTAAAAATGGAGCTGGGCCCTGGTTTTACGTCCGTGTCCTAGAGGGACCAAACAGTCGCGTGAATGGCTTGGAAGGCTGGGTTAATTCTAATTACTTATCTTGTTATGACTAGTTTTAGCTATTCTATGGCTTCTTAAGCGAGACTCTCTTGGCGTACCGCCTGTAGCAAGCCATCAATTAATTCCTGTTCGTCCTCTGTCAATAGTCCCCTTTCCTCAAGGAGTTTCTTCCATTCCAGTATTCTCGCTAATTGGAGGTGGTTTAAGCATTCCTCTTGGGCTACCCTTTCCTCTTGAACAACAGGCATCTCAAAAGAACTGTTGAAACGCTCTGTCGTTGTGCTTTCTCTATCAATTACTAACATGGCTGTAGGGGTTGAACTCTTTAGTTCTAATATCTCGCTCAACACCTTTTTTTCATGTGATTAAACCTTAGCATCACCTGTGAGAATTATTGACTTTACAGGTGATGGCGAACATCCGCATCCAGTGATGAGACGCAGCTACTGTATGTGATCTGAATTACATATTAGCTGGAGGGTCTATCAAGCCTATAAGTTGATACCAGAAGCAGGGGATGCGTCCGGTTAGTCACAGGGAAGTACTTGTCACAGATAAAGTGGTTTTTTGAAGGGAATCGTACCACTTATGGATGAGTGCGATCGCTAACTTTATCTATCCCTCTCGCTAACCCTAGTATCTTCTCATAAGTAGGTAACGCGATGTGACGCTCATTACAAGCCGATGTGATGGTTGCCACAACTGTGAGTGATTTCACCGTCCGCCGCTTTGTCATTAGTCATTAGTCTTTTGTCCTTAGTAACCAATAGACTTCTTGCAGAAGTCGGGAACAGGCAACTCCTTAACAGGGAACAGTGAACAAGTCACTCGTTTTCCAGACTGAGTGAGAGGCTTCTTGTGGAGGAAGCTAACTGCTCCTTGAGGATTTTGGCTCGTTGCGCGATCGCTGTCCAATCTCGAGTGGCAATTAAATCTTTGGGAAACAACTCTCCCGCCAAACCCACAGCAATTGCCCCTGCTGCAATCAGCTCCTTTGCATTTTCCAGAGTTACACCCCCCGTAGGAATTAAAGGAATGTGGCCCAGCGGCCCTTGCAAGGCTTTAATGTAACTTGCCCCACCAACAGCCTGAATCGGAAATACCTTAACGCTGCTTGCACCAGCATCCCAGGCTGTGACAATCTCCGTGGGAGTCATGGCCCCAGGTACAATTGGAACCCCTGCTTCTACAGCAGCGGTAATTAGAGTGGGATTAACGTGAGGCGTAAAGAGAAACTGAGCTCCTGCATCAATCGCTTGCCGTAACTGTTCCAGGTTTAACAATGTGCCAGCGCCAATGATACAGCTCGGTAATTCCAAGCGGAGTTGACTGATTAATTGAGGAGCGCGATCGCTATTCCAGGTAATCTCAATCAGGCACATCCCGCCCATCACTACTGCCTGAGCCATTTGATGTCCTAGAGAGTGCTGAGGCGATCGAATTACCGCAATCGCTCGATATTGCTGTAACAAAGTTAACCAAGAGCGATCGGGCATCTTTACTCTTTGACCTCTACTAGAGGAATAAGAGTCGTTTTTTGATCAGTGCTTGTCAAGTTAGGTAATCTTTCTAAAGATTGTGTAAACTTCGGAACTCCAGTCAACGTTCCATTCTCTGTATTTCTTACGGCAACTTTCAATATCTATCCTTCCTCTATCAACCGATCCATATTTTCTTACATAAATATCAATCTTTAGATAGATGACATGAAGCCAATGCCTCAAAAGCCGTTTGCTCAAAAATCCTTCTATCCTCTTTAACTTCTTTCAGCCTATAAAACTCAATCTAATCGCGAAAACTATCATTTTCTCAATAGGATTTTACAATAAATTGAGGAATAAGATAGAGCTAGTCAAAATAAGCTTATCTGCCCTGGGTATGATGAGAGTAAAGGGATTGTTTTTTAAGCTAGTAGGTGAGTGTAAAAAAACAAAACTTAGGAGAACAATCTTATGGCTCTTATAAAACTTCATGATGCCTATCCCAACTACAAACAAGAAATTTTTGGTGGCGAAGACATCAAACACTACGATGTATACAGCGAGAATGATGAAAAAATCGGTAGTGTTTATGATGCACTGCTCGATGAGTCTGGCTATTTCCGTTACCTCGTGGTAGACACGGGGTTTTGGGTTTTTGGCAAGAAAGTTATAGTACCCATCGGACGTGTGCAGATGGATTATGATCGCCATCGCGCTTATATCCGAGGAATGACCAAAGAGCAAGCAGAAGCTTTGCCGGAATACAATGACAACATGACCGTTGACTATGACTACGAAGAGCGAGTCAGAACGGTTTTCCGGCCAATGACGACCAGCGCCGCTACTCCAGTTGTTCGTCCTACTTACAATCGTGACACTTACAGTTATGACCATGATCGTTCCCTCTACGATACCAACGAGGGGAATCAGCAAAGAATCAAGTTGTATGAAGAGCGTTTGCTGACCACTAAAGAGCGTCATAAGACGGGTGAAGTTGCAGTAGGCAAGCACGTTGAAACCGAAACAGCCAGGGTTTCCGTTCCGGTCGAAAAAGAGCGGGTGATTATTGAACGCACCAATCCTACAAGCGAAAGAGAAGTTACACCAGGTGCTGCTGACTTCCATGAAGGAGAAGTTGCTCGTATGGAAGTCTACGAAGAAACAGCTGACATTCAAAAGAAAGCGTATGTACGCGAAGAAGTCACTATCCGGAAAGAAGTTGAGCGTGACACGGTAGATGCGACAGAGACAGTTCGCCGCGAAGAGTTAGACGTTGATATTGAAGGCAATCCGGTTATCAACAAAAATCGGTAATCTTTAAACGTCAATGTTTGCTCGTTTGTTTTAAGCGATTCCGGTCAGGTTTAGCTGATATATCTTTGAGTTGCATCATTTAGAGCGTTGTAAGGTGCGGAGCCTAAAAGAGGCAATTTTAAATGGAACTTATCAGCAAAGCCGCTCTTTTAATGAGGTAGGTAAGGCAGTTAATTTCGCTGCCTATACCTGCCTATAAAGGCTATTTTATAAAGAAGGGTAGGATAGGAGGAAAACGTGACTACTAATAATATTAAGCCCATAAAAACCAAAGCGAGAGTTCAAGATTTATTAGGAAAACTTAGGAACAAGTTAAAAGGCTTTATCGTCATAAATTTGCAGGGTCAAGTAATAGGACGGGTTATCAACCTATGTTTAGATAAAAATAGTCATCTTAATCTAGTGATTTCTAAATCAGGGAGTTCAGATGACTCTATTCTATCTTTATTAAGTAGCAAACACATTCAAAAAGTTGATAGTTCAAATCACTCGCTTTTTGTAGACCTTACCCCAGCTGAATATACACAACTACCTGTATACTCGCTGTCCAATGACCAGAGGGCAAACAATATGAGTTCTGATGAAGCAATAGCCAATAATGAAACTCACTCTTTAGACGCTCAGTTGGGGGACATGGAAACGCCAGAGGATGCAGGTAACGAAGACTTAACCGAGTCAGAGGACAATTCACAGATAGTCGAAGAAGAAATTGTTCGCTTACTGGAAGAACGATTGGTTATTAACCGCAGTAAGCGTAAAGTTGGCGAAGTTGTGGTTCGCAAAGAAATCGAAACTCAAATTATCGAGGTACCCATTCAGCGAGAGAAATTAATTATCGAGCAAGTCGGACCAGAACCTAGGCAACTTGCAGAAATTGATTTAGGGAAAGGGGAGGTTACTGGCGTTGAGTTAATTAATGCTCAGAGTTCTGATAGTCATCGTAGGAGAGAGGGGGAAGAAGACAAGTTCGATAACTCTTATACTGTTACAGGCGAATTCCTTTCTCCTAAAACAGCTAGTAACCTTTTAGAGGCGATCGCCTATCAAAAGCAGCACGGCTGCAAAAAAATTCGTGTGGAACTGATTGTAGACAATTCAGAACTTCAGGAAAATTACCAAAATATGTTTGACCGTTGCTCCATAAACTGAAAATAAAGTACGGTGAGCCTCCATATCCATAATAGATTAGCTGTAGGGTGGGAAGTGCATACAATGGGCTGATAACAACAGCTCCAAAATTTTGAAAGGACTACCCACCTTTGTTTTGTTTTTGTCCAGATACCGACTTCTGGAATAATCCTCTTCCAGTGTGTGCGATCGCTATAAGCTTAAACCTAAAACCTAGCTGCTGACTAAGAGGCTTTTACATTTTTTAAGGTGTAGAGGTCAATATTTTTTAGCGTCTTTTTCAAGAGTAGAAGTAAAGAGTTATAGAGATTGTATCAAATACCACAGTAGCGTAAAATATTTGCTTTTAATATCTAAACTTATTACTCCAATATCTTTAAGCCAAAAAAACTTAAATACAAAGTTTCTAAGCTAGTCTTGAATTCTATGCGATCGAATTAATAAAGTATATGTAAATTACTTGGATTAAATTGAAAATTTTCGTTTAACTATATTTTGTTATCAATATTATTTCCTAAGGGATTGCTCTTATTATTTTAAATTTTATCTGTAGTAAAAAATGCGTTAATAAAAGGCTTTCAAAAACTTACTGTGGGAACCTAAATTAAAATTATTGTGTCTATAATGGAAGAGACATACCATCCAGTGAAAGCGACAATCGTAACCTAAGCTCCAATTATGAGCTTAGTGTTTAAATGGGTGCATAGTATAAGCTATTTGAAGGTTTGTTGGATCTCTAGAAAGTAAGAGCAGTGATTGATTTGCAAAGCTTTTTATTCATGAAAGAGTCAAGCTCAAAAGACGAACTCCATTTTTATTTGGAGCATGTCAATACTGATTCGCAAAGAATATTCAATTAAAACTAACTTTGGAAAGTTAGTTTCCCAAGACTGCTCTTGGCTTAAATAGACCACTGATTAACAACTTGAGGAGACTTCTCTATGCACCGTTTACGAGTAGGATTTTTATCTATCCAAAATTATTTGGATAGAAATGCTTGGTCGGGCACTCTGTACTCTATGCAGAAAGCATTGAAAGCAAGAGAAATAGAAGTGGTGTATCTGGGAGAGCTGAAACAAGCTTCTTTTGCAGAGAAGGTTTTGAGACGCATCTGGAAAAAAAATCAGCGTCTTAAAATAGGGTCACCTGATTATATAGCGAAATATAAAAAGTTTGCTGAGATAGCACAAAGGAAGCTTGCTCAAACACCCTGTGATGTTATTTTTGCTCCTGTTGCAGCAGCAGAACTGACTTTTTTTGAGACTGACATTCCTATCATTTACTTATCGGATGCCACCTTTAAGCTCTATTCCCAATATTATTCATTGAATTTAGATCAGCAAGAAACTGAAGGATCGGAAAACCGGGAAATAATAGCCAATGCCAAGGCAAGTAAAATTATTTTTTCTTCCCAATGGGCTGCTAATTCTGCAATTGCAGATTACGGTGTAGATGTTGATAAAATCGCAGTCTTTCCCTTTGGGGCTAATTTAGATGCTCCTCCTGCCGCTAAAGAAGTGTTCTTGCAAAGGAATGCGTCAAGCTGCCGCTTGTTATTTGTTGGCAAAGATT
>JBFLZA010000158.1:7152-14629 GCA_040756535.1 Cyanobacteriota bacterium | reverse complement strand
ATTACCACCCAGTTGAGTATCGCCACTGGTTGCCTTAACCTCAAATACTCCATCTCCAACGTCTAGGATGGAGACATCAAAAGTGCCACCCCCTAAGTCAAAGACCAAAATAGTCTGGTTATCGCGGCGATCCATCCCATAGGCCAAAGCTGCCGCCGTTGGCTCATTGAGAATCCGCAAGACTTCTAACCCAGCAATCCGTCCTGCATCTCGCGTGGCCTGTCGCTGAGAATCATTAAAGTAAGCCGGAACCGTAATCACCGCCCCCGTCACCGCTTCTCCCAGGTAGCGGCCTGCCTCATCTGCCAATTTCCGCAGCACCATTGCTGAAACTTCTTCAGGGGCAAATTCCTTTTTCAAACGGGGGCACCTGATTTTGATACTGCCACTTTCATCGCGGCGAATGGTGTAGGGAACGCGCTTGGATTCTGGACTTAATTCAGCATACTTGCGCCCAATGAACCGCTTGACTCCATAAAACGTGTTCTGGGGATTGAGCACCGCTTGGCGACGCGCCATTTGCCCAACCAGGCGTTCTCCCTCCTTACTGAAGCCAACTACCGAAGGTGTCGTCCGCATTCCTTCTGCATTGGCAATGACAACCGGCTTGCCACCTTCCATGACTGCCACCACGGAGTTTGTTGTTCCCAGGTCAATGCCGACTACCTTGCCCATGCGTGCTTCTATCTCCTCTCGATTTGGGTTACAACTCGTTCAACGAATTTACGTCTCCCATATACTGCTGACAAGAGGGTAATCCATCCGGGTGATGACTGTTCAAGGTTTCATCACAAATGGCTCCTCATGTCAGTTGCTCTTGAGCTGTTCCTTGAAGTTCTTAACATATTCTATCGTGCCAAAGCTGCCTATTTGTTGGCAATGATTTCCTTACTTCGGTAATTACGACAAGCAAGATACGCATAACACTAAACAAGATAGATTTTCTTGTCGTAAGCGCCAAAGCCAATAGAATCCAGCTAACCTTTGGAGATTGCCATCTAATCGCTTAGTCAAATTCTGCACAAGCTCTTGGCTCAGTGCAGTGTTTGCCGCTGTTTTTCTTACAAACCCAAGCGCGTTGTCGTAGACTGGTGAAATTTGATTATTGAGGCATTTTTAACTAACTTTTTTGAGTCTATTTTTACTTGAGATGATATGGATTATTGATATAAAAAATAGATTTTTTTGATGGCAATAAATAATAATAATTTAGGTGAATAGTGAGGCATAACAGGTATTGTACTATGCATTGATGAAATAAACTGTCAACTGCATTGCCAAAAAGTTTTAGAATTATTCCTGAAAAAGCCTACTAGGAGTAGTAAATATATAGTTTCTGAAACTGAACCAAAGTACCAGGGTCATGTACCCTTAAGAGAAAGCGGTACCGCTTGCAATGGGTTGTTACAAAAAGGGATAGTAGCAACGACAGCATAGGGCAGCGAATCCCCATAACTCCAGTTTTCATGGAGGCGTGGCCTGTCTATTGTCCTACCCAAAAGCGCTCTTCAAAGAGGCTCTGCTTCTTCCTAGTAGATCGAATTTTCCTGACTGGGCTTGGGCAATGCTACGATGGCATTTGCCGAATTTGCTAAAGTATTAATGGCAGAAACACTGTTCTTCAACGCCCTGCGTGAAGCCATTGATGAAGAAATGGCACGCGATGAAAACGTATTCGTTCTAGGTGAGGACGTAGGTCACTACGGTGGTTCCTACAAAGTCACCAAAGATTTGTACAAAAAATATGGTGATCTTCGAGTTCTCGATACTCCCATTGCAGAAAATAGTTTCACGGGTGTCGCTGTAGGGGCCGCCCTAACGGGTTTGCGACCGATTATTGAAGGCATGAATATGGGCTTTTTACTCCTAGCCTTTAACCAAATTGCCAACAACGCGGGGATGCTGCGCTATACCTCTGGCGGCAACTTCAAAATCCCTTTGGTGATTCGTGGACCGGGGGGTGTTGGGCGTCAGTTAGGTGCTGAACACTCCCAGCGGCTAGAAGCCTACTTTCAGGCTGTGCCTGGGCTGAAAATCGTCGCCTGTTCAACTCCCTACAACGCCAAAGGATTGCTTAAATCGGCTATCCGCGACGATAATCCGGTTTTGTTTTTTGAACACGTCCTTTTGTACAACTTAAAAGAAAATTTGCCCGATCAAGAGTATCTCCTGCCTCTTGATAAGGCAGAAGTAGTACGCAAAGGCAAAGATGTGACGATTCTCACCTACTCCCGGATGCGTCACCACGCTATGCAAGCAGCGAAGCAGCTAGAAAAAGAGGGGTACGACCCAGAGGTCATCGATTTACTTTCCCTCAAACCCTTGGATTTCGAGACGATTGGTGCTTCAATTCGCAAGACTCACCGAGTCATCGTTGTTGAAGAATGTATGAAAACCGGTGGTATTGGGGCAGAAGTAACGGCATCAATCAATGAGCGCTTGTTTGACGAACTTGATGCACCCGTACTACGGCTGTCGTCTCAGGATATTCCAACCCCTTACAACGGGGCTTTGGAAAACCTGACAATCGTGCAACCTCATCAGATTGTGGAGGCTGTACAGAAGATGGTGTCACTGCGAGTATAAGGTTGATAGGGTGCTTAGGGCGTGCAGGTTGGCAGGGTGTGCTCTGTGAGCAGGGCGTGCAGGTGATAAAGTTGTTGACCCAACTTACAACCTTCAAACCTTTAACCTTCCAACCTTCAACCCTCCAACTTACAACCTTCAATCCTTCAATCCTCTAACCAATTTCGTGAAAAGCTTACAGCTCGTCAGCTACTATGGACATTGCTGCTCGACTTATAAAAGTCGAAACTTAACATAGTAGCATTTGTGGCGGCGGGTCGTAGTCATGCAAAGACAGCGTTTGGTATTAGCCTTGATTCTAGTCCTCGTGGTTGCTGCAATCACAGTACTGGTGCAAATTCCTATCCGATTAGGACTAGATTTGCGGGGAGGCGCACAACTGACCATTCAGGTCAAAACTACAGAAGACATTAAACAAATCACAGCTAAGGAATTAGAAGCAGTTCTCAGTGTTGTTGAAAATCGAGTTAACGGCCTAGGAGTTTCCGAACCTGTCGTACAAACCGTTGGTTCTGATCAAATCTTGGTGCAGTTACCAGGGGTAAACGACCCAAAAGAGGCAGAACGGGTACTGGGAGGAACGGCCCAGTTGGATTTTCGTCAGCAAAAACCGGGAACAGAGGCACAGTTTCAAATCGAACAACAAATCAGAGCAAGCCTGTTGCAAACTCAAGCTGAACTTAGAACCAGTGAGGATGAAAAAGCGATCGCAGAAAATCAAGCTGCCCTTGATCGTAGCAATCAAGCGATCGCAGAACTGTTTGAGCGGGTCAATCTAACGGGCAAAAACCTTCAAGATGCTAGCTACCAGCCTACTCAAACCGGTAATCTCTGGGAAGTGACTCTCCGCTTTGACGCCGACGGCGGGGAAAAATTTGCTCAATTGACGAAAGCATTGGCGGGAACCGGTCGCAGCATTGGTATTTTTCTGGATAACGCTCTGATTAGCTCTCCCGTAGTCGGACCAGAATTTGCACAAACAGGCATTAGTGGTGGAAGTGCTGTCATTACGGGTAACTTTACATCTCAATCTGCCAGAGAATTAGCTGTACAGTTACGAGGAGGGGCTTTGCCGGTGCCCGTGGAAATTGTGGAAAATCGCACGGTGGGTGCAACTTTAGGTCAAGACAGTATCCGACGCAGTATCTATGCTGGTGTTGGGGGCCTGGTGTTAGTCTTGGTGTTCATGGCCGTCTACTATCGTTTACCGGGTTTGATTGCTGATGTGTCCCTAATCATCTACGCACTGCTGACACTTGGGGCTTTTGCTCTATTGGGTGTCACCTTAACTTTGCCAGGAATTGCTGGTTTTATCCTCAGCATTGGGATGGCCGTTGATGCGAATGTACTGATTTTTGAACGGACACGAGAAGAATTAAGAGCTGGTAAGACATTGTATCGGTCGGTTGAGTCAGGTTTCTATCGAGCATTTTCTAGTATTTTGGACGGTAACGTGACTACAGTGATTGCTTGTGCCGCACTATTTTGGTTAGGGTCAGGATTAGTGAAAGGTTTTGCACTGACACTAGGTTTGGGGGTAGTCGTGAGTATGTTTACGGCTGTCACCTGTAGTCGCTCGTTCATGCTGCTGGTGGTTCTGGGATTTCCAGGATTGCGTCAGAGGCCTGAACTGTTTGTACCCAACCCACCAGCATCCGTGAACTCATAGGTGGAGGGGTCAACATGAAACTTAATGTAATCAAACAGCGATCGCTTTGGTGGACGGTTTCGGTCGCCCTCATCCTTGCTAGCATCATCAGTATGGTGATTTCCACAGCAACACTGGGGTCTCCCTTACGTCTGGGTTTAGATTTTGTCGGCGGCACGCGAGTGCAATTTGAGTTAGATTGCTCGAAGCCTGGTAACTGCGACCAACCCATCAACCTGACAACCGTACGGGATGTGATGGCTGCTCAGGGACTGAGTAACAGCAGTATCCAAATTTTGGGAGAAAAAAAACAAGCACTGACGATTCGGACAAAGACCTTAAATGAGGCTGAACGGACTCAACTACAAACGGCCCTAACCGAAAAAGTCGGTGCTTTTGACCCCAAAAGTATCCAAATTGACACAGTTGGTCCCACCTTAGGTCGGCAGCTATTTTCCTCTGGCTTACTGGCGATTATCCTCTCTTTTGCGGGCATCCTTATCTACCTAACTGTCCGCTTTCAGTTCGATTATTCCTTCTTCGCCTTTGTTGCCCTATTCCACGATGTTTTCATCGCGGCTGGGATATTCTCTATCTTGGGGCTGGTGCTAGGGGTGGAAATTGATAGCCTCTTTGTCGTTGCCATTTTGACCATTATTGGTTTCTCGGTTAACGATACAGTGGTAATTTACGACCGGGTGCGGGAAGTAATTAAAACGCATCCAGAGCAGCATATTGACCAAGTTGTCGATGATGCAGTAAATCAAACTCTAACGCGCTCAATCAACACAACCTTAACGACACTACTGACGTTAGTTTCAATCTTCCTATTTGGAGGAGAGACGCTGAAGTACTTTGCGTTAGCACTAATTGTGGGCTTTATAGCGGGTGCTTATTCCAGTATCTTCATTGCCAGTTCGCTACTAGCTTGGTGGCGAGAACGCTCTGGCAAGGCCTATGCTATCCCGGAGGGAGAGGCTAAAGATTCCGATGAAATTTAGCTTTCTTTGCTGGAAACCCCACGCCCTCGTTGCTAAAGCGCTGCTAGGAGATGTCATCAATCAGCTAGTGTGTTGTTAACTAGCTTTTTAGAGGGAAAAGAGTTGTTAGTTGTTAGTTACGAGTTCTTAGCAAGAGAGTCAGAAAACCAAACGCTTAAGCGATGCAAAGGGTTTTAATCTTTCCTCTAAGAACTAACAACTAACCACTAACAACTCTCCCAACCTCGCCTTTATATGCAAAATGGATAGGCCAGACGCCCAAAAACCTCGAACACTTCCAACCGTGCCCTCAGACCTTGACCCGAATTTTAAAGTACAGGTACAACGATTACATCAGCTAACGGTTTACTTTCGCTGGTTATTCGTAGCTTTGCTTTGGGTAAGCCTGGCTCCCATCAGTTTGTGGGGTTGGCGCTATGAAATTTCGCTGTTGCGAGAGCATTTTACTTGGGCAGCGCTGCGTTATAGTATTATTTTTAATCCTTTACCTGCATTCGGTTTTGGTGTTTGTGTTGCTATGATGGCTGCTATTTTGGTGTGGCAGAGTCGCAACATTTTACTCGGTATACCACAACAAGAACAGCAACACCTGGAGCAACAGGTACGTCGCATTAGTCAGCAAGGAGTGAGCCACCCTTTGTGGAAGTGGGTTTTTAAACGAGATTAGGTTTAAAGTTAACCAGGCGAACAGATTATCGACTGTTCAACTTTTCAACTTTCAACTCTTCAATACTTTTACTAAACCATGAACGTTCCCACTACTTTAGTCGAGGAGATCAAACTCTACCTACAGCGGCAAGCCAACAACGGCGATATTGAGGCACAAACCTTGCTATTTCAATTCCAACAATTGCCTACTTCACCACCAACAACGGTACAGCCAACGATGACTATATCATCGTCGGAAGGCATCGAGTTAGGATGTTAGGCTCTATTGCGAGTCACTCGATTTTAGATTTTGGATTTTGGATTAGACCTTCATGCCTTTAGGTTGCGTTTCTGTTCTTCCCCTTTCCCCTGGAGAAACACAGTTTCGGTGATTAAGCACATTCAGGCAATATTGATGACTCAGAAGTTTGCTGAATGGGAAGCGCGATAATGAATTGGGCCCCTTTCCCAGGTTCAGAAACACAAGTCAGTTGCCCTCCATGGGTTTCCACAATAATTTGGTAACTAATCGACAATCCCAAACCTGTACCTTTACCGGGTGGTTTTGTTGTAAAAAATGGGTCAAATAGTCGGCGGCAAACCTCCTCACTCATCCCTGAACCTGTGTCAGTAATCCGAATGACAGCGTGAGGAATCTTTTGTGGAGTAGTGGCGCTTGCTTGTTCTGTGCTAATTTCCTCAACACCCGTGGCAATTGTAATCTCGCGTGGTTGTTTTAAATCGTGCGCTGTATCCAAAACATCGATCGCATTGGTGAGCAGGTGCATAAAGACTTGATTGATTTGTCCTGCAAAACCTTCTACCAGTGGCAGGGAACCATATTCTTTAATCACCCTAATTTCTGGCAACTCAGCAGATTCTTTCAGGCGATGCCGTAAAATCAGCAAGGTACTGTCAAGACCTTCATGAAGGTCTATCGGTTTCATTTCTGTTTGCTCAGCCCTTAAGAAGTTTTGGAGTGATAATACAATCTGGCGCAAGCGGGTGGCTCCTACCTTCATAGAAGACATCAATTTCGGCATATCTGCCATGAGGAAATTGAAGTCAATCGCTTCCATTTCTGCTTTAATTGGGGGAACTGGCTGTGGGTAGTGAAGAGAATAGAGTTCCACTAAGCGCATCAAGTCTTTGATGTAGCAACTTGCGTAATCGAGGTTACCGTAAATAAATCCGACGGGGTTGTTAATTTCATGGGCAATGCCAGCAATCAACTGTCCCAAGCTTGACATTTTTTCATTGTGAATTAGCTGAGCTTGGGTACGCTGAAGTTTTTGCAACAGAGATGTTGCATGTTGTTTTTCTCCCTCTAGCTGCTGAGCTTGTTTTTTTAAGTGGACTTTTGATTGCCTTAATGCTGCCTCTGTTTGCTCATGTTCTGCAATCTCCTGTTTCAGAAGCTCGTTTGTCCGTGTCAACTGTATCGTCCGTTCCCGAACTCGTTGTTCCAACTCATCATGAGCTTTTTGCAACGCTTCCGAGGCAATCTTACGCTCGGTGATATCCCGTGTCACCCTGGCAAAGCCCCGTAGGTGTCCGTCTTCAGTTCGTAAGGCAGTTGTTACGACATTCGCCC
>JBFLZA010000158.1:0-7142 GCA_040756535.1 Cyanobacteriota bacterium | reverse complement strand
GCCCAAAACTTCGAGCCATCCTTACATACTCTCCAGCCTTCGTCCTCAAAACGACCCTGAAGTGCAGCAATGTATAATCCCTGTTCTGGTATGCCACGTTGAATGTCCTCGCTGGGATAAAAGCAGGAGACAGGCTGACCGATAATCTCACAAGCGCGATACTGATGGATGCGTTCGGCCCCAGCATTCCAACTCACGATGCGACCAAGCGGGTCGAGCATGATAATTGCATAATCTTTGACACCCTCCACTAACAAGCGGAAGCACTCTTCGCTTTCTCGTTGTGCGGCTTCTGCCTGTCTGCACTCAGTATTATCGCGAGCTACAGCGTAAATCAACTCCTGTTCAGGGCAGCTTGTCGCATTCCACACAAGCCATTTGTACGAACCATCTTTGCAACAGTAGCGACTTTCAAACTGTACCGTGCCAGTCTCTGTCGTCAGCCTCTGGAAGTACTCGCTCATTAACGGCTGGTCTTCTGGATGAATCGCTTCAATCCACCGTTGGCTCAAGAGCTCCTCTGTGGTATAACCCAAGGTTTTCTCACACCTCGGGTTGAGTTGTTGGAAATAACCCTCAAAACTCACGATGAAAAACATATCCAACGTGAGGGTAAAAAATTTATCCAGAGAGCGGTAAATAAAAGGCTCCGGTTTGTCTTCCCTGCCGTTACTTTGTGGAATTAAGGTTTGTGCAATTTGGGCTGCCATCGATCACTTACCTGATTTGATTTGACTCAGCTCTTCCCTGCTTTCCCGAAGGCGACAAGGAGCCCAGAGAATATCAGCAGAACACTCGCTCGGTTTTGACTAGTTGCTATACCGTTTGAATAACACTAGCTATCACAGCAATTTGTAGATTTATAGAACCTGGCTGCCTTCAGCACAGGTTTGTAAGTAAGCAGACACACCCAAAGTAATGAAACTTTTAAATCCTTATCACTAGTTTAAAGCCTATGGACTATTTTTTTTATAAATTAATACTAATATATTTTACTTGATTTATTGATTAATATTACTTAAATTATTGAGGATTAAAATACCTCTAGCCAATCCCTCGGGTTTTTTTGTTAAAAACATTGGTTATTTTAATGAATTCTTACTCCTGTTTAGAATGAGAAACAACCTCAGGTCACTAGCCAAGGTAGCCAGATGGCTAAACTGAGCAAGCTCATAAACAAAACGGGGATGGTTAGGATAAATGCCATACCCACATACTGATGCCAGGTGATGTGAAATCCTTTTCGGGATAAAACATCGAACCAAAGCAAAGTAGAAAGACTGCCAATTGGTGAGATTTTTGCGCCAATATCACAACCGATCGCATTAGCGTACACCATGACTTCCCGAACGGCTGGATCGATCCCAAAGGTATTCTGAATTGCCACGCCATCAAGGAGTACTGTTGGAAGATTAGTCATCAAACCAGAGAGTACAGATGCGAAAAAACCAGTACCCATTGCCACTTGGGTTAACCCCCAACCTGATAGCTGTGTCAACGTCTGGCTCAACAGAACCGTTAGATCGGTTTTCCCTAAACCGAAAACAATAAGATACATCCCTAAGCTGAACACAATGAATTGCCAAGGAACTTCTCGTACAACCTTGCGGATGGAAATGCTCGGCGTGTCTTGCTTGTGCAACCAACGCTGGGCCAGTGCGACTATAACTAATGCCCCGCAAACTGAAATAGCAGAAATAGGAATGCCTAAGGGTTGAGCAACAAAGTAGCCAATTAAGAGTAGTCCTAAGACAGGACAACTCCACTGACAGACCAAGGAATCGCGAATAGCGCTCTTCGGGGGTGGCATAGAGGCAAGGCTGTAAGTCGGTGGTATATATTGATCAAGGTAGAACCAAAGAACGCTGATGCCGGTAGCGATCGCAACAAAATGCACCGGTATCATTACTAATGCGTAGCGTAAGAAAGAAATTTGGAAATAGTCAGTGGTAATGATATTCACCCAATTACTGACGGGTAAAGGTAAGCTACTGGCGTCAGCAATGAAACCAGTGGCAAAGGCAAATGCTAAAGTCGCTTTGGGACGAAAGCCCAATACGCACAGAATTTCTATGACGATCGGTGTCCAGATTAAGACGGTTCCATTGTTCGTTAGCAGTGTCGTCAAGATCGCGCCTAACAGAACAACGAAGCAGAACAGGAGACGTCCCCGACCTAAGCTAGCGTGAACGAGAAGGAGCGCTAACCCTCTCCAAAAACCTGCTGCATCAAGGATGAGGGAAATAATCACTAAGGCAATTAAGGTCAATGTAGCGTTCCAGCTCATTGCCCAAAGGGTGGAAACATCCTGCAACGTCACCACACCTGTTGCGAGGGTAACCAGTGCTCCTCCCAAAGCAATTAAGCCAATCCCGATGCCTCGCGGTCGCCAGACAATCAAGCAGAGAGTGATTAAAAAAATTGTCAGGGGTAATGCGATCGCGCCGCTTAATATCACCTGGAAAGCCTACCTTTTAGATCATGTGCGTTAACTCAGTCGTTTACAGTCTATGGGTAATGGAGCGATAGATCATCGCCAAAAAAACAAGCCTTTCGATCCCGAAAGGCTTGCTCAAGTTGAAATTATCGAATCATTCAACCTTTAATCCAAAACCGCTAAAGCGCCTGCACCCGCTGACGCCAAAGCAGAAACAATTGCCGTACCAAACAGCCACCAAGCTGCTGTTGCCGCTGCTTTGCGAGTTTCTTCAGCTTGTTTTTGGGCTTGATGTTTGACTTGTTCGAGGCGGTGCTGGGCGTCCATCTGCAGGCGTTCTGCCCGTTGCAGTACCCTAGCGCGAACTCCCTCAATCTGATCGATGACACGGTTGACATCTGCTTCAGAGATATCTTCGCGAGAACTTAGAAGCGCAACTAAGGTATCCCGGTCAAACTGACTCAAGCGATCGCGCAATGATTCAAACCCAGCTTGCGGGTCATCAAACAACTGGCGGAGGTCGGTCTTGATGCCATCGTAGTTGAGTTCCGGTCGATCCAGACTATTGAGGTAGTTGCGGATTTTGGCAAAAATTCGATCAATGGCCGCCTGCATACTGAGTTGCAAATCTCGCATTTGTGCCATCGCTTGGTTGCGAACCCCAAGGATTTGATCAACAACGCGGTTGATATCCTGTTCTGAAATATCATTGCGTTGGGACAGCAGGGAAACCAGCGTGGAACGGTCAAAATGCTTCAGGCGATCGCCCAAACTCAATGCTCCAGCACGGGGATCATTTAGCAAGAGCTGCACATCGCGCTTAATGCCGTCAGGGTTAAGTTCTTCCTTCCCTGTAGACCGCAAGTAATCTGCGATCGCACTTTGGAAATCGTGTACCTGCTGCTGAGTCCGCCTAGCAAGGCGTCGAGGTGCTTTGACAACACTGCTAATCGTCGATTGCACCTGGTCAATGATTTGATTGGCTTGCTCCTCACTCAAATCTCGCCTTTGGCTGAGGAGTTTCACCAAGGTATTGCGATCCATGCGAGACAAACGCGCTCTAATGGCATAGGAACCTGCGCTTGGCTGATTCAGCAATGTGGTTAAATCGCGCCGAATGCCTTCAGGGTTGAGTTCTTCCTTCCCTGTGGAGCGCAAGTAATCTGCAATAGACGACATCACCTGATCGTACTGCTCTTTGGCTTTGCCGGCGACTTGTTGAGGCGTGTGGCTGACGCGAGACCAGACTCGTTCCACCCGATCAAGAACCCCATTAACTTGCTCCTCACTCAATTCTTGGCGCTGGCTCAATAACTGCACCAAGGTATCACGATCAAAGTGAGACGCCCGTGCCCGAATAGCAGCGACTCCCGCTTGTGGATTGTCCAAAAGCAGCCTCAGGTCACGCTCAATGCTGTCAGGATTCAGCTCGGCTTTGCCCGTGTCACGCAGATAGGACTTGACTTTGAGCCATTGGGCTTCGATTCTCGCCTTGGCCGCTTCTTGCATTTCTTGAGATTCTCTCAGAGCGCGATCGCGGGCGTTCTCGAGGTCATTAAGGATACTCTCCGTTTCCGTTGGCATTATATCGGAGCGCTGCCCCAAGATCCGAGCCAACGTTTCGCGATCGAACTGAGCCAAACGATTGGTCAGGTGTCCGTAATCCGCCTCTGAGTCTTCCAAAATTGGCTTGAAGTTAAGCTGAATTTTTTCCGGAGTCAGGTCTTCTTTAGGGGTGGTGAGTAGATACTGTTCCACCTCACGATACAACCCTAGTGCGATTCCTCGTTCCTGAGCTGCCCAGGCTTGCGCCAAAACTTCCAAGCGAATGGCTTCCAGCTCATTGGCAATTTCTCTAATTCTCTGTTGAGTCAACAGACCCTTCTGTTGCAGCAAGTCCATAAAATCGGTTCGGTGCAACTGTTCCAACTCATTAGCAACAGTGCCTGGGTCAGCTTGCGGGTCATAAAGCACGTCTCGGAAGTCCCGATTCACTCTTTCCCCAGTCATCTGCCAAGGGGGAGTATTGAGCAGGTAATTTTCCACATCTGCGCGAACTGGGCTGTAAGGCACCGTCTCACTACTCACCTGAGCAGCAATTTGATGAGTCTGTTCGCCCACTTGCTCTCTAACTTTTTTTAGCTGACCGGTAATTTTCTGGACATCAAAGTCGGACAGATCGGTTCGTCCCATGACTAGACCGATTAGGCTGTTCATCCCTAGTGTCAGCGCTTGAGCAACTGGGCCTGCCGGTTCTTGAGCCTTCTCTTGAGATTGACGACGCTGGCGCAGTTCTTGAACTAAATCGTTCAGTCTCTGACTAAAATCTTTGCCCAGTAGTTGGTCAGCAGTAGCAGACTTGAGATAGTCAACGAGTTCTCCCATTGCATCTCTTGGCTGCGGCATCTGCTTTAATGTTTTATTCCAAGCCGATTCTAACTGCTCTGCGAGCCGATTAACCTCCCGTTTGGATAGATCTGTACGGCTACTAACTAAATCCACAAAGGTTTGCCGATTAACATCGCGAACATTGCCACTTCGGAGGGCTTCCCTCAAATCCGGGTCATTGAGCAAGTTTTCAAATTCCGAGCTAATCGCTTGCAGATTTAATTCTGGGGGTCGTAGCGCTTGCAGGTAATCCTCCAAGTTCTCTCGAATCCCCTGGGGATCGATGCCTGAGCTGATTTCGCGGCTCACTGCTGCGGCAGCTGCTTCAGCTGTAGCCACCATTTGCCTGCTGGCAGCAGTCCCCCCAATAGCAGCCGCCGCTGTGCCGACAAGGGATTGCAAGCCAGAGGTTGCGGTATTGATAATCGAGCCGAGGAAGGACGTGACAGTCGTCGAACTTACCCAAACCAGAAGTAAGAAATAGGTTGCCCAGATGACAAGACCGACAATCGCTCCCAGTCCGACACTTTGCATCAAACTCAGTTGCACTGCAAAGAAGCTGGCAAAAGCCAGTGCAATGGTGACGCTGATTAACGTCCCCAGTCCCAAGGCAAAGCCAATTTTACGAATGGTGCCACCCACACTCTCTGTGTGTTTATCAGAAGAATGGGATGAGGACCCACCAGCCATCGAAATGCCTAAGGCAACACCGAGATTAGTCAATACAAACTGGAAGGCAAACGCCATCGCCACTCCAGCAATCAGGGCGGCAAAAAATTGAGGTCCATTAAAGAGTAAAGCGGCATCTTCTGCCTCATCAATTCGTGGTTCTACTAGAACCTGTGCCAGCCATAATGACCAGCTACTGAGTCCCAGTGCCATTCCCCCACTCTGAAACATGATGTTTTCCTCGTTAAATTATCTATGCTGCGTAAGTTTAAAGTTTCCTAAAAGAGGAGCGCTTAATTTCGACCAAACCAATTACACATAAAGTCAGAATCGTTGGCGGCGGGGGTCTACGTCATCTCCCCACGGTCTGAGAATAGTAGCCATCTTTGGTGATTTTTAGCCATACTCATGGAGTCAAACTATCGCCAAAAGGATATTAAGACGGAATTCATTAGGGGTATACATGTTTTAATCGTTGCACCCCACCTTCCTCTAGAGCATCGGTTCAGTAACTCGAAAATTCAGTCTTGAGGAAGACGTTCTTGGCGCGGGGATGAAATATGTAATTTTTAATTCACATATCAGTCTTTTCGTCAAGTTTTAGGACTGGACTGGTGCTCTAGGAAACCTTCAGTACTCTTAGGGAGTGAAGGGATTGCGCGATCGCTTGCCGTGGCTTACACGGCGCATCTTGTCCAGATTGAATCTTGGTAGTTCTGTTTCGCCCTAACGTCGGAGTGGAAAAACAAGCTACCGTTGTTGGTCGTTCTTACCTTGTTACGCATCACACGAAATTACTGTTTGTTGACTTTATTTAACTCAAACGTTGCCTGTTGGGAGAAACGTTGTGGAAACAATTTCGTTTGCTATCTACCCTGAATTTTTACGTGCAATACAACCATCTTGGTTTACTGCCGCCTCATTGTTACCAGGTCCGATTACCGATCCAGTCGCCGTCTTTCTCCTGATCTTGGCAATTATGTTGGTCGCGCCTCTACTATTTGAGCGGCTGCGGCTTCCCGGAATTGTGGGTTTAATTCTGGCCGGTGTGGTTGTAGGCCCTTATGGACTTAATTTGTTAGCGCGTGATGAGACAATCATCCTGCTTGGTACAGTGGGATTGTTGTTTTTAATGTTTATGGCAGGGTTGGAAACCAGCCTAGATGACCTGAAATACAACGGCGATAAAGCGGTTATTTTTGGGTTAGCAACCTTTGCCCTCCCTATGGCGCTGGGTACAGTTGCCATGTTGGCGTTGGGATATAAGCCCGAAGCAGCTATTCTGGTTGCGTCCTGTTTTGCCTCCCATACCCTCTTGGCGTTGCCGGTTTTGACCAAGCTGGGGATTATGCGATCGCAAGCAGTAACAGCTACTTTAGGCGCAACACTCATTACCAACGTGCTGGCGTTATTAGTGCTGGCTGTTGTGGTCAAGGCGCATTCGGGAAACTTAACACTCGGTTTTTGGCTGTTCCTGATTCCCGCGCTAACCATTTATACCTTCGCCACCCTATGGGGGGTTCCTAAACTCGGTCGCTGGTTTTTTCGCAAATTTGGGCATGATGAAAGTGCAGAATTTATCTTTGTTCTCGCCACTTTGTTTGTGGTGTCTTATGTAGCAGCAAGAATTGAAATTGAACCGATTATC
>JBFLZA010000157.1:0-14657 GCA_040756535.1 Cyanobacteriota bacterium | reverse complement strand
CGAGTTCTGTCAGGTAGGTATATCGTTCAGAAAGGTCGCGGAGTTGGACTTCATCTAGAGAATTAGTACGCTCTTTGCGATAACGAGCAATAAAAGGAATCGTTGCACCCTCAGCGAAGAGTTCGAGGGCGTTTTGCACTTGAGAGGGTTTGAGTGAAAGCTCCTCTGCTATCAGTTGAGGAATGTTCAGCATCGGGTGTTTGTTCTGTCGGACTTTTCCAGCATAAGCTGAGATTAACTTAGGGATAGGAATTATGCGATCACAAAGAGCAACCCTGGTAACTGCTACTGTAACTGAAGGCATCTCTTTAGAAGACTTTCTGGCTAATCCCCCGGAACAGATGGAGTGGGTAGATTGGCAACTGGTGGAGAAAACAGGAATGACACTCAGGCATAGTCGGATTCAAGCAGCATTGGTTTGGTACTGGAAAAATTACAAAAACGAGAGTGGACAAGGCGGAGAGGTTTTTGTAGAACTCCCTTGTCGAACTTCAAAACAGGGTTGTCGTCCTGATGTTGCCTATCTCACCTATGAGTTGTTAATGCAGTTTGGTGAAGAGTCGGCATTGCCGCAGAGTCCGCCGCTAGTGGGTGAAATTGCTTCTCCTGAGGATTCGGCCGAGGAGTTATTTACCAAAGCGCAAGAGTATTTGGAATCAGGTTCTGAGGAAGTTTGGCTAGTGTTCCCTGAAAGTCGTCGGGTATTGGTGCTGACACAGGGGCAAATGTTGGGGTTTAACGTTGGTGATGTGGTCAAAACACAATTGGTACTTCAAGGATTTAGTGTGGCAGTCGATGATTTTTTGGCTTGAAGTTTGCGTAAAATGTTACTACAAATATCTTGAATCAGCGCCATTTTCATTAAATTAGTAACATTCCAATTGAGTTTTAGAGGATAACAAAAAATGCCCCGCATCTTTGACAACATTGAGTCATCTTTACTGAAAGCATTAAGAGAACACCTTTTGGTAGCCAAGAGCGCTGACTTTTTCGTTGGTTATTTCAATCTTAAAGGCTGGAAAAAGATTGAGGATTTGATTGAAAAATTTAAGGGTGGAGAAGGTAACTGCTGCCGTCTTCTCATAGGAATGGAGAACTTGCCAAAAACTAAAATTCGTTCAGTTTATCAACCAGCGGATGTTCGCAGCATTAGGGAACAGATAGCGAATAGGTTCCGGAAACAGCTTATTAGTGAAATACCAACAAAAGAAGATGAAGAGGCACTAAGGAAACTAAGCCAGCAAATTAAATCTAAGCAGTTGCTTGTCAAGCTGTACTTAAAGAAAAAACTTCACGCTAAACTATATCTTATTCATCGGCATGGTATGGATTCAGTCGGATTCGTGGGTAGCAGTAATCTTACCCAATCTGGGTTATCTTCACAGGAAGAATTGAATCTTGATGTTACAGATAGTGATACTTGCGAATTACTAAAGAACTGGTTCAATGAGCGATGGGATGATTTATTGTGTATAAATATTTCTGAAGAACTTGCGGAAGTTGTTACGGAAGTTGTTGATGAAATTACCAAGCCCGTTACTGAGCCTATCTTAATTGTTCCGCCTCCTCCAACGATAGCTCCTGCCATTCCGAATGTACAACAGAAAAAACAGCAGACGCGACAAGAAGAGGTTTCTTTGCGTTCAGATGTTGGTCTAGATTACACAAAACTGCGAAATTTGCTGGCTCGTGAGGACTGGGATGAGGCTGATCAAGAGACTGCAAGCGTCGTGCTGAAAGTAACAAGGAGACAGGAAGACGAAGACTGGGAAGCAGAAGAATGGGACGAAGAAAACTTAGAACTAAGAAGTTGGGACAATGAAAACTTGTTTGATGCTTGGTGGTCTCGTCAGTCAAGTGAAAAGTTTCCCTGCTCAGATCTCCGCACTATTGATCAACTTTGGTTAAAATATTCAGAAGGTCGTTTTGGATTTAGCGTACAAAAGAATATTTGGCAAGAGGTAGGGCAAGACGAAGACAAGTTTTTTGAGCGTTTAGGGTGGCTGGTTAAGGGAAACCCATTAATTATTGAAGAGCCACAAACACTAATTGAGAAACTAACAGACAATGGGAATCACATCTCTGGGAAGAAACTCCGCAAAGGTCACCTTCCCTTGCGTGTCCACTGTTTTGCTGGTGATCGTACTGAGCGGGGGAGTTATGAAATGGTGTATGAGTATTTCTTCTCTCGGCTTGAGTTTTGTCAAGACTAACTTTTGCCTCTGTCACTCGGTTTCAGAAGCATCGCCTTTTTATGGAGACAATGCGATCGCTTCCCTTTTCATCCCTCAATCTCCGGAAAAACTTTAGATAAATCCAGGGATAGATCGGGGAAGCAGGGAAGAGCGAGCGCCTGATTTGGCAAAACAATACGCTTAATGCTATAGCCAAAATTTCCTTTTAATTCCTGATACGGTTCGCTATAAGCTTCTAAGTGATTTTTAACTAAATTGAAAATCCAATAATCAGGAATTCCAGCTTCAGCATAGAGAGGAACTTTTACCTCTTGGTCATACTTTAGGGTAGAGTCTGCAATCTCAATCACAAACAGAACATCATCTGCCTTGGGAAGAGCAAAGCGATAATTATCAGCGCGTTTCCGCAAAATGGCAAAGTCGGGTTCAGGCTCGCTATTGGATGGTAGAACAATTGGGTCTTGGCATTGTAATTTAGCTCGACCTGCTAATAATCCTGCTAGTTCTTCCAGTAAATCTCTGCAACAATTTGTATGAGGTGTGCCTTTCGCTGCCATCTGCATAATTTCTCCGCGAATTAATTCAATCCGGTCATCTTCGGTAAAAAATCCCAGTTCTGCTAGACGGTGATATTCATCGATGGTGAAGCGTTTTGGGGTCGTAAGAGTCATAGTAATCAGTTAGTGTAATTAGCCTGATTGAATCATATCGTTTCATTCACTCTGGATTCTTGCTCTGAGGGGAAGAAGTGATTAAATAGTCTCTGGTTCGAGTTTATCAAGACTAAATTTTATCCCTGTCACTCCTTCTCAGAAATTATCACTCTAATTTGTTTAAGGAAACGGAGTGCTGAGATGTTAACTTTACTATTCACATTTTGCAGCAGGCCATTCACCCGCCAGGGATTTAAATCCCTGGCTCATAGATCAAGTCCTCTTAAGAGGACTAAACACTTACTATGAAGGATTTTAGTCCACTTTTAGTGGACTTTTGCTGTTAGCCCGGAGTTTGAACTCCGGGCGGTTTAGTGGGTTGGTGCAAGATCTCAGTACTAAAAGGATGTAATTGATGGAAGCAATTGTCAAAAGTTGGAAAAATGCGATCGCTTCTTCCAAACTCCTGATGTAATGATTAAAGGATGCGATCGCACTTTCGTCAAAGGGAAATCTCAAGCCATGACAACTCTTCTAGATGCCAGCAATCTCTCCTTGAGAGAAGTTCATCGACTTTTGAACTTAGAGAGGCAACTGAATAAATCATTCACTTCCTTATTATCCTTAGCTTCTCTCACAGAACTCGAACAACAAGACTTGGATGAAATCTGTACCAACTTTTACGACTACTACGCCGATGAAAAGATTTCTGAAGGAGAAGTTAAGTTTTTAACAATTTCTCCCTTGTTGTGGTTATCGGGATTTTATAATTCTACTATAAAGATTACTCTAGAAGAAAAAATTGCTGAGATTTTCGTCGAAGATGAGGATACCCTTATCAAAGGACGGATGGATATTTTAGCCGTCACTAAAAGTCAAGGAAAAACAACAGCTACACCTTTTTGGATTTTGGTCATTGAAACCAAAAATGTTACAGTTAACGCTTTTGAGGGTTTACCTCAATTACTAACCTATGCTTATACAAGCCTAGATACTCAAGAAGCTGTTTGGGGTTTAACGACAAATGGAATGAGTTATCAATTTATTTATCTTCACAAGGGAAAACCCTCGATTTATCAACTCTTTCCTGATTTAAATTTGATTTACCCAGAACGAGCCGTTGAGTTGTTGCAAGTTCTCAAAGCAATTTGTTCAAGAGCCTCTTTTACCGACTGACAGGAAACCGATAATGTCTCAACACATACCCTTCCCCATTGATTTTGTCCGCCAAGAATTTCCATCTCTTGCTGGTGACTGGACATTCTTTGATAATGCAGGGGGTTCGCAAACGCTCAAGCGAGTGGTTGACCGAATTAGCGAATATTTACTAACTTCTGATGTTCAATTGGGAGCGTCTTATGCTATATCGCAACTCGCAGGCGATCACGTGGCAAAAGCTGCCCAAGGAATGGCAACCTTAATTAATGCTAAATCCCCTTCAGAAGTAGTCATGGGTTCATCGACTACCTTGATGCTGAGGATTCTATCTTTATGTATTAGCAAAACTTGGAATCCGGGTGATGAGGTCATTGTAACCAACTGTGACCATGAAGCAAATATTGGCCCTTGGGTTGACCTGGAAAAGCAGGGAATCAAGGTTAAAGTTTGGAAGGTTAACCCGGAAACCTTACAGTTACATCTAGAAGATTTAGAGCCATTATTGAGTAATCGAACTCGTCTCGTTGCCTTCACTCATGCCTCTAACGTTTTAGGCACCATCAATCCTGTCAAAGAGATTACCCAACTCGTTCATCAATATGGAGCAATGGTTTGTATTGATGGTGTTGCTTATGCACCTCACCGCTTGATTGATGTCCAAGATTGGGATGTTGATTTCTATGCGTTTAGCTTTTACAAAGTTTATGGGCCTCATTACGCCTTACTCTATGGCAAACAAGAGCATTTGTTAGCGATACCAGGACTAAACCATTACTTTATTGACCAAACTACCATCCCTTATAAATTTCAGCTAGGAAATGTCAATTTTGAATTGAGTTATGGGATGTTAGGGTTATGTGATTACTTGAGCGAACTGGCGCGGGTTGCTTACGGGGAACAGGCAGCACCGGATTTGAGAAGACAGATGGTGCAAGCGTTTGAGCTGATGAGCATTCAGGAAGAGGAACTTGGCGATCGCTTCCTCCAATACCTTACCAGTAAACCCAATGTCCGCATCATCGGTCAACCCCAAGCCAATCGCAGTGTACGAGTTCCGACTATCTCGTTTGTCGTGGAGGGAGTCAATAGCGAGACGATTACGCTACACGTTGACAAGTACAACATCGGAATTCGCTTTGGTGATTTTTACGCCAGACGATTGGTTGAATCCTTGGGGTTAGACAAGCAGGGGGGAGTGGTGCGAGTCAGTATGGTACACTACAACACCCTTGAGGAGGTCGATCGCTTAATAGAGGCACTTGAGCCAGTTTTGTGAATGCTAGATGTCAGGCAATGGCACTGACAGGCAATCTTGGAGTAGGGTAGGGTGGGCAACAGCTATAGAGTGGGAAAAGCTTATGTTATCGTTGCTGAATTTTGCCCACCCTACAGTTGCGCTTGAGCCAGTATTTTAACTTAAGCCGCAGCAGGTTCTAAAAGTTGCACATTCGAGAAGATAAACTCCTGAGTGGAGGGTTGCCCTTCTGTCTCGGTGCTAATGGCTCTGCGGGTTAGGATGAAATAATTCCCCACTTTTTCATATTCGTCTTCAAACAGGCTCTTTCCACCTTTCTGTTCGCCCGTTTTGGGGTCATGGTATACAGAATCATAACGGTGGGAGAGATAGCCTTCACCTGTATCATGGCTGCTGAAGGTGTCGATCGTTACAACGACTCCATGAATGTGGCGATGGACGTGGCTGACTTCATTATTGCGAACTTTATAGCGATCGCCTTGGGATTTACCACCAAGCAGAATCTCAACACCACCGTCTTCATCGGTATTACCAAAGCTAAACGTATTCTTGCTGTGGGTTTCTTCAAAACTGCGACGAATGCGGTGAATCGCAATCTCGAACAATTGACCATGAATCGCCTGCTTGGCTTGCTCGTCAGCCACATCAAGGACTTCAGCCTTAAGATCTGGGTTGACGCGAGCTTTGCCTGTGAACGTCTGCTCGTCCTGCTTGTATGTTACATCGGCTGTGTAACCAGGGAAATTCTTATCCCAAGTGTAACGGTTTTCGTAAGCAGCCCGGAAGAGTTCTTGGGCAGAGGTTTGGAGCGCTGTCATGTACCTTTCCTATCGTCATTGACTACTATTGCTGTACTAGCATAGAAGTCAGTATCAAGGCTTGTATAGTCCTCAAGTGGGTACACTTTTGATCGAACCAAAGGTCAATTCTCTTCATGCCGTCTTTCAAGCGCTTGCCACTGCCCGTGATGAGCAAGAACTCCGGCTGCGCTTTATGGATACTGTTGGCGAACATTTTGATGTCCAACATTGGGGTATCCATTTACTCGATGAGCAGTTCCATCCGGCTGCGGTTGAACTCCACGGTATGCCCGACAAGACATTGTTGAAAAGTAATGATTTCTTCACAAAGGGATGTGCCTTTGAGATGTCTCAATCATTGGCCATTCAGCAATGCCCCCATCAGGGGACTGGGATGAAGTCCCACGACAACAGAAGTCGCATTATCGATCCAGTGGTGCGCTACGTCATTGAGCGGCACGCTCCAGTTCATGAGGAAATGGTACTCCCTCCGGGGGGTTGGAAACAATACGAACTGTATCAGCGTTGCTTTGCCGACTATGGCCAAGAACATATCATGATGGGGCCAATTGTAGGAGGGGGTCAATTGATTGGAACTGTCCACTTTACTCGTGTCGGCAATACCCCTGCCTTTAATGCTGGAGACTTGGCAGATTTGAGTGCAATTTGTACCCATCTGTCTACCTGCCTCGCAACCCTGCGGATACAACCTAAGCGATTCAACTCCCGACTTGAGACGCGATTAACTCAGCGAGAACTACAAATTGCTCAACTCGTAGCACAAGGGCTAACAAATGCTGAAATTGGCACAGAACTCTGGATTACACAGAATTCTGTCAAGCAAGCGTTGAAGCGGATGTTTCGTAAGCTTAATGTCTCTGCCCGTGCGGAAATGGTCGCGAAGATACAAGATTCTTTGAAGTTGTAACGATTGAAGAAGGCAAAGGGCAGAAGAAAGAAGGCACAAGGGAGTATTCAGATGGGAATTCAGACCCCACCTGAATACAAGCCACTGGGAAGAAGCCGGGTATCAAACCCTTGCTCCCTACCTGTCGCCAGAAGGGAGAAGGCAATTGGCATAAAAAATCGATATGAATTGATGTTTAGACTTCATCCCGTTGTCCAGACGAAATGAGAAGCTAGCATAGCAGCTCACTTGGTGTGGAATTAGTCACTATGACAAAACTCATTGTTATTACAGGCGTCAGTCGGGGTCTAGGTCGAGCCATGACTGAGCGATTTATTCAGTTAGGTCATACTGTCCTCGGTTGTGCTCGTTCAGGAACAGCCGTTGAGGAACTTAACCAAAAATATGGTTCTCCCCACAATTTCACCGCCTTGGATATTGCGGATGAAGCGCAGGTGATGAATTGGGCAAAGCTAATCCTGAGTGATTATGAAGCACCGGATTTGCTGATTAACAATGCCGCCATTATCAACGACTTAGCACCGCTCTGGGAAATTCCTAGTGAGGACTTTTCTCGCCTGATTGATATCAACATCAAGGGTGTAGCGAATGTGATTCGCCATTTCGCCCCGGCAATGATTCAGAAGGGAAGTGGTATTATTATTAATCTGAGTTCAGGCTGGGGTCGCTCTACCTCTCCCGAAGTTTCGTCTTACTGTGCTTCTAAGTGGGCTATTGAGGGATTGACGCGATCGCTCGCTCAAGAACTTCCCGATGGGATGGCTGCCATTCCCCTCAGTCCTGGCATTATCCATACGGAAATGCTGGAAGTTTGCTACGGAGAAGATGCTGCCAATTACACTGCCATCGAAGACTGGGTAGAAAAAGCGGTTCCCTTCATCCTCCAATTAAGTCCCGCCGATAACGGGATGCCACTCTCGGTTCCTGCTTGAGCAAATCGTTTAGGAGCAACCCTCCATCCACTCAACCTCAGGCAGTTCTCCCGCCCGAATACTGGTGACACGATTCCTTTTTATCTCGAACACGATGCGATAATTAGCCTCGCTAGAGTTTTTGGGTACAAACGTTAGGTAATCAGCTTTCGGATCGTATTTGTGTGGAGTCACTTTAATCTGTCCGGGATAGAGTGACTTGATTTGATCTTCGGCATCACCAATTTTTATACCACTCGCTGTAGTGATGGGGCTATCCTCTCGCACATCAATACGAGCAATTTGGTTATCGATCACCATCAATAGGAGATCGTAGTTGCTACCCTCTGGTCTAACATAGGAACATTCTTTACTGCCAGGTTGAGTGAACTGAATTCCAGCCGCCTTTTCAGCTTCCTCCACACTCATTCCAACTTTAATTGGGCCAATGCTGTTGAGGGTCAATTTCCATTTTTCAGTCAGTTTCTTTTGCTCTTTGATTGTAGCTGGATTGATTGGAGTTGGTTCAGGCGTGATTTGTGCAGTTGTAGGTTGCCCAGGCTTTAAAGATTCTATAAAATTGACGGCGCTACCCCCACAGCCTCCTAAAAACAGGGATGATGATAAAAGACTAAACAGTAGCAAAGATGACTGGCGCAGATTAAACATCTTGATTCCCTTATTTTTGAATGCTGTAATAGTGCCAATGGTAGGAAGTTAAAGGGCTAAGCTGTGCCAGTTTGTGTCACTCTATGAATTGACCCCAGATAGGGAGAACGCTCTCCCCAACTGTTTATCGACCGAAGGTGATTTTTAGGAACAGGAAAACGCTGTGCTTGCCTGCCTTACTTCCGATTAATCAAACACCTGTTTTCTCCGCTCATGTCCCCAAAGCAATTGCTGTTTCTATCAAGAATAATAACAGAGTTGATAGTGGAAAATTGCTTGAGTGTAGCTGTAAGGGAACTTTTTGCACGGGCATCATCTCCAATTCCCCCCGAAACAACGGTTCGACAAAATTGCAGTCGTGCGACTCCTTGGGAAATAGATAGCTTGAAATCCGAGCCGCAGTTAGAGTTCCCTTTTAACTGAATTGCCGATACCAACCCTTTTTGTCGTTCAGCCTTTGTTGGGCCTGCAATTAATTGTTCAACAGCAAACCGGGCTAAACTTTGATTTTGAGTTGTGCGACTTACTGACTCAACATAGTTGAAATTATTATTACTCTGTGGGTTTTTCGGGAAAAATACTTTGACTCTGCTAAGACGTGCCGTGCTGGTTGGTGAGGGGAGTTGCTGTGCCTGGAGTTGGTGTGAGATTGATTGGGTTTGCGCTCGCGTTGACTCTGCCGGTAAATTTTTCGCTAATTGCAATAACGTTGAAGCGTTGGCTATCTTTACTTCTTTACCTCCACAAATACCTAAAAATGTGAGAAGGGAGGCAAGGCTAAAAAGGAACAGGGTTGATTTTTTGGACTTAAACATTACTAAAACCTGGCTTTAGGGGACTTGACATATTGAATATCCTAAAAAGCTTTTTCAAATTCCCTTTACAAGTTGTGGCAATCTTTGAAGTGTCCGTTAATTGTTGCTAATTCTTAGATAAGGGCTTGCTGCTGAAAGATAGGGATATGTCGGCTAGGATAAAGCTATTTGTTTCCACTATTAGGTGGGTAATGGGGAAGCGATCGCTATTCTGTTCATCCTTCTTTATTGAATTTTAAATAAGGGCGCATCCTGCCATCGGGTGAATCGTTATCATCCTATCGAATGAACGAGTTGTGGGATGTGAGAGAGTAAACAACAACAGTAATTTATAAACATCAAATATAACGCTTCATCCATTAACTAACGGTGTTTTCTCTTTTCTTGGGTGCCAGCGCTATTTCAGTAATACTCTCAAAGTCAGGAGTGAATCAGCCATGTTTTTTCTATTAACTTTAATATCTATATTTATATTTATTATTCTCCTCGGTTTGGGTATAGGATACGTCATTACAGCTCAGATTTTAGGAGGTGATGTAGCTTGGAGAAATCTACGTATATCTGCTCCATTTTTTTTTTTATGACTTATCCTTGTTATTATTTCTGCTTACATTGAAGTAAGTTATAGATTTTCTGTATCACAGTATATATTGTTATTCTCGTTTGTTCTTTTATTACTGTCCTTAATTCACTTTGCTACTTGGCCTTGGCGTAAGAGAGAGGCTGGATTTCTCCTTCTAGACGTGGGACGAACTTCTATCAGTAAAATATTTTTTATCGTGAGTGGAATAGAAGCCTTAGCAGCCATTGTACAAACCTATGGGCTAATTAAACAATTAATGAAAGGATTATTTGATATTAATAAGTTTCTCTTATTTAACCTGTATTTTGTATTTGCTTACTGGTCTTTTGCGATTTATCTTTTATTACTTGGAATGAGTCGGTTAGAGTTCAGGGAAAATGGAATCTGCTCTAGCTTTACTCTAATCAAGTGGAATAGAGTTTTATCTTATAAGTGGGAAGGAAAAAACGGCAAAACTCTTACAATTCGTACTCAACCAATATTTTCATTATTTGGAAATCGAGATTGTAGTCTATCAATTCCTGCCACGAAGAAAGATGCAGTAGAGCAAATTCTGATACAGCATCTTTCTGGCGAGAGAGAAGACAGGCCTTATGAAGCATCGTAGCGATTCTATTTTGTCTATGACCAATGTGGTTGGATAAACTGAGAGTAAATGTAGGGTGGACATTGCCCACCTTACTCTTAAGCGTAATGTCTAAACGAACAATTTGCGTAAGTCCTGAAGAAGACAAACGCACTTTGGAGATTCTTTGTGAGTATCCCTGAAAATAACCAATTGCGAATTAACGTCCTGCAAAAGGGGAAATATGTTGCATCTCAAAGCAGCCCGATTTTTCCAGGTTTACCAATTATTAAACTAGTAACCGAGTTTGTCGCGCAAAGTGTAACTCTAAGCAGAAGCCCTTCTTTGAGAGCCTTTCGCAAGCGGGTCAAGCAATCACTTCTCTGAAGATAGAGGATTTTCAACTTGCTTTTTTGTAAGAGCTTCCCCTAGTGCACCCAGGCAGAAATAACTCACCAGTTGGCAGTGGAGGACCGGGGGAGCAGGGAAGCAGGGAAGCAAGCTTTCACTTTAATCCTATTGAAGTGGTGGAGAACTTTTGCCGCGCTGCACTAGTAAATCCCCCTATTTAGCTATTTAGACAGATTCGGTTCCGCAATCTCTGGCCAACTCTCAAAATTACGCCTAGCCCAGTCCATGCCAACTTCATTATTTAGCTTGATTTTCTGAGGCGTGTTCGGGTAAATCTTGGGCAAAATATCTGCATCTTGCTCGACGATTACTTTGGCAAAGTCGAGAAACTTGTTCCCTAAAGCCTTAAAGGCAGGGTGTTTAGGTATCCCGTACATTAGCACGTAGGTTCGCGTTTTAGTTTTGGACTCCGGCACAAACAAGTGGACTTGAGCAACTTTACCCGCCCAGTTTTCCACATGAGCGATAACTAAGGACGGAAAGTGATTTTCCAAGTGAGCTTTGATGATTCGGGGAAGCAGGAATGAATCAGGATTTTTTAGTTTTTCTTTCCAGCTAGTCTGTGCTGTTGGCATGTTGTAAAAGGCGTGCGATTCATGACCACCATCGATAAAACTCTCAAACTGTACTTCTTCAATCCTAAAGAGAGGACGATGCGTACCATTTTGGTGATTGTAGTCGTGCATAATGAGCAGCATAGAAAGTAAATCGGTCTCTACACTCGTATCAGCCGTATGACCGATAAACTCGTATATTGAAGCAATTTCATTGAGAATGGTTGGAATTGGTAGTTTGGGTTCATGCCCGCCATACGACCAAATAAAATCCCCTTGAATAATCAGTTCTAGCGGCTTTAGTTGCGATAGAGTTTTCTTGCTCGACCCAGGCAAAATCGTGCAACCTTCACCATCAAACTCAAGGGCATGAAAAGGGCAAACTACTACACTCGTTTTATCTTCACGCTCCTGACACCATCCTTCTGACAACATCGCGCCCATGTGCGGACAGGCGTTGGGTAAAGCATTCACTTTGCCAGTTCGATCTTGCCAAAGGATATAGTCTGTACCGTATAGAGATACTTTTCTAGGTTTGTTAACGTCCAACATAGACTTATGCGCCAATAGCCAGGGCGCACCCTCAAGCATGGACATCGGTGTTGTACTCCTTATTAACTGAGTTAACGTTTTTCGCCACGGGCATTTTCACCACAAGCAACGCAAAACTGGCGTCATTGGGAAGCGTTTTGTGAAAAATCGCCAGCCCAAATTGAACGCAAGCAAGCATCCGCTTACGGTGGACGTGCAACCAACATCTGACCTCTCATCAATCGCTCTTTTGCAACGACTTGGTCAGGTTGAGGTACGAGCTTAAATTGAAATGTGACAAATCTTTCGTATCTATTTAAAAATTATGACGGAATATTCATGTTTGTCAAGGCGAAGTTTTAACGCATTATTGGCATCAGTCAAGGCGATTACCCTAAAGGCGATCGCACAAGTTACGCTGAATCCATGAACGCTTCAACATCGAAAAATACATCCATGCGTCGCCTCCCCAAGCAGAAACGCAGTCAACAAAGGGTTGAGCGGATTCTAGAAGCTGCGGCCCAGGTGTTTGCTGAGGTGGGTTATGAGGCCGCAACGACTCATGCGATCGCATCTCGTGCGGGGACGGCGATCGGTTCACTTTACCAGTTCTTTCCGGACAAGTTGGCGATTTTCCACGCTCTAGAAGAACGCCACATGGAGCAAGTCAGAGCTATCCACGCCCAACTTATGACTCCCCAGATGGCGCAACTGCCGCTAGAGCAGATGGTTCAGCAGATGGTGGAGACATTTGCTGTCTACTTCGAGCATCCCGGCCCGAAAGTCGTCTACATTCAGTACTTCGTCGCTCCGGAGATGTTTAAGTACTTCGACGATAGTTTTACTCAGGGACTTATCCAAGAGTTCGCGACGCAGTTAAGGTTGCGAAATCCTGCCTTGAGTGCGGAGAAAAGCAAACTGCTGGCTGAAGTCTGTATTCAGTGCTACAACTCTCTGCTGTTGGTAGCGCTACGCAGCAATCGCACGCACCGCAAGCAGCTTTACGAGGAGATGCGAGAGCTATTGGTGGCTTATTTGCGTCCTTATGTTGGGGATGAGGTGCTACACAATGAGGAGCAATCTCTTGGTAGAGAGTTCGTTCCCTACGATGTACTTTGCCAGCAGTACCAACTGTCTCAACGGCAGTGCCAAGCCTTAATGTTTGCGATCGCACAGGGAGGACTAACCATTCAGAACTTTGAGGCAATTTGCCCAGACACTTCACGGCGGACGTTACAGCGCGAGTTACGAGGAATGGTGGAGAAAGGTCTGCTCCTACCTGAGGGAAAAACTAATCGGCTCTACTACCGCCTCAATCCCCTGTAGAGCAAACTCACGACAAGTTACGACAAAACTAAATAGGCGGCTTTCCCTAATTCTATTTGCTATAGTTCCAGAAACAGAGTATTTCTCCGTAGGGTTGCATCTATCTAAAGGGCGATAATTTTCATCGCCTGAACCAGTGTCAAGACGTTGTTTTTGGGGTTGTGTGCGGCTACCTAACATGAATAAATTTTGCGATGCCTTCATCTCCTACGGACGAGCTGATAGTAAAGTTTTTGCAACAAAACTTCAGGGGAGATTGCTAGAAGTTGGGTTTAAGATTTGGTTTGACCAAAATGATATTCCCCTTGGTGTAGACTTTCAGAACCAAATTGATGATGGCATCGAGAAGGCGCAGAATTTTCTATTTATCATTGCTCCCCATTCGGTGAATTCGCCCTATTGCCTGAAGGAAATTGAGCTAGCGATTAAGCGCAAGAAGCGAATTATTCCACTTTTGCATGTCGAGCAAATTACTCACGAAACTTGGCAGCAGAGATTCCCTAAGGGTACACATGAAGAATGGGAAGCGTATAAACTCAAAGGGTTGCATTCGATCTTTCCAAATATGCACCCAGCGATTGGCAAGATTAATTGGGTGTATTTCCGAGAAGGGATAGATGATTTTGAAACAGCTTTTTCAGGCTTAATTAATTTACTGGGTTCTCATGCTGATTATGTAGAGCAGCATACCCAATTTTTGTCCAAAGCCTTGGAGTGGGAACGGCATCAAAAACAAACGAGCTACCTGTTAGTTGGGGAAGAACGACAACAAGCAGAAAGTTGGTTAAAGATACGGTTTAAAAACGAGCAACCTCCTTGCACTCCTACTGATTTGCATTGCGAGTACATCACCGAAAGTATCAAGAATGCCAATAACTTGATGACTCAGGTGTTTATCTCCTATGCCGATGAGGATAGGGCGACGATGGAGAAGATTGGCAATAGTTTGAGGCGGGAGAGTATCACGGTTTGGACAAATAAGACTGACATTCAAACGGGGGAAGCGTTTGAAAAGGCGCTTAAGCGAGGGATTGAACAAGCGGATAATGTGGTTTATCTACTCTCGCCGGATTCGCTAAAGTCTGATTATGCTCGGATTGAAGTAGAGTACGCGCGATCGCTCAATAAGCGGATTATACCCCTGTTGGTGCGAGAAACTGACCCGATGCAGGTGCCGAGTGCCCTGCGGGAGTTGCAGTATATCGACCTCACGGACAATGTTCAGCAAGAAGATTACTACCTTGATGAAAGCGAACTATTGAGGATTTTGCGGCAGGATGCGGCTTACTATAACGAGCATAAG
>JBFLZA010000156.1:0-14680 GCA_040756535.1 Cyanobacteriota bacterium | reverse complement strand
GGTTTGTTAGGTATCGGAGCTTTCAGCTTCACCTCCAGGTATAAAGTTGAAAAGGAAATGCAGGTTAACCTAAAAGCGTTATCTAACGTTGAATATCCTGCTAATCCCGCTCCCTTAAGCGAAAATTTTCAACGATATTCTTCTAGAGAGCTAAAAATTATTCAGCGAGATGACACTCACTTCGATTTTGTGCTGGAGCCTACCAACAAAAAAACAGCCAAAATAGTGATCAAAAATGTCGATATGAGTCTGTTGACTCCAAAAGCTCCCAAATGGGTCAAACAAGATGAAGGGTTAGAAGTCATTGCCTTTACAGACCGGGAGTGGAATCGACAACAGATTAGTTTCCCTGCTGATTCAGAGCATATAGAAATTAGTGGAGGAGATGGGTTTGAAAAGCAAAACCTCTACGAAATTGCTTTGGCGAATAATTGTATCAATGCCGGATATTGGGAAGTTTTGCTCTTCACCAAAAAGGGGGACAATAAATCAATGTACTATCAGGGTTGGTTTAACTTCCCGATAGGGCATTATAAAAATGTCTTTGAAAAGATCAACAATCTCTCCTATTGGAAGCATTGGTGGAAGTTAGAACACTGGCAAGACCCCAGTGGTACAGTAACGAAGACCGATTTGCTCAGAAAAGTCATCGATGAAAAAGAAGTTCAAGCGAAGTTCCCACTCGATGAAAAAATCATTGTAGCAGGAGAGCAGGGGAGAAAAATTAGAACGACCCTTGCCGAAAACCTGACCACTTGGGGAGATTTTTACAGTGGGAAAAATGAAATTAAATTTGCCAGCTTTGTGGCTCCAGGATTCTATGACGAAAACAAGCCTTGGGGAAATGAATACTGGAGAATCGGTAAATTTAACAAGGCTACTCTGAGAAACATTAAACCTGTAGGGGTTAACCAAAATTTACAGGAAGTGGAGTTGGCGTTTACCGATACAAAGACGGGTGAGCAAAATCGATTATTTGTCAGCGGCGTCAACCTAAAAGAGCTTCCTAAGCTGTCTGTAGGAGATTATTCTAAAGGATTGTATATGCCCATGGGAATTGGGATACCTCCTTTTTATCAAAGCTACGAAGATTTAAAGAAGAGTCATCCTGACGAAAGCCCTTATTTCAGTGTTTTGCTCGATTCCAAGGATAGGTGGATTGATCACCATCGTCTAGCAGTTGATGGAACCGTGATGCACCTGGATAAGGATAATCCGAATCTCTTGCATCTTTACTTGCTCTCTTATGAGCGCAATACTTTAGTGGCTCATTTCTTGATTGATTTGCCAGAAATAAAATAGCAATCATCAGATAGCTTCGCTAAAGGGTGTTTCTCGCTCAAAAGCTAAGTTTTAGGGTGGGCCTTTGGCCCACCTAGGAACTAGCGGGGAAATAGAATACCAGTTAAGAAAGCTGTATCAAAAATCCAGCAAAACTTGGTTGGTACATTATTAACCCGCAAGTCCCCTAGCTATAATCAGCATTTCAACAGCTGGAGATAGTACGCACCCGAAGTTTTTAAGCTGTTGTACTTACCAATTACATATTCTGAAAATAGGGCAAAAGAGAAGGGGAAAAGGTAAATCAATCAAGCCTTTCACCTTTTTCTTTTTTCTTTTTTCCTTCACCCGACAGAAAACGTTTTATAGTTTTCTCTATTATTCAGAACTATGTAACTAATCGTTGTGAACTAACTGCCTCTGAGTTTACTGTTCCTAGATATTTCTGAATCATTTGCAGCAGCTCTTGGGGCTGGGGAGGCTTGCCGACAAACTCAGTTGCTCCGGCTAGCTGAGCACGGGCTCTGTCAATCGGGGTATTTTTAGCGGTTAGGATAATAATGGGTGTCTTTTTAAAGACAGGAGTTTCCCGCAAAAATTTACAAATGCTATAGCCATCAGCATTCGGCAAAAGTAGGTCTAGCAAGATGAGATCAGGTTTGTGTTCAATGAGTTGGGTAAACCCTCGCATCGGTTCTGGAATACTCAGCACTTGATACCCGGCTGGCATCAAGATTTTTTTTAACGAATGAGCCAATACAGGACTATCGTCAATACAGGCAATTAAAGGCTGTTTCTGGGTAACTTGGGTGGGCTTAGTTTCTGGTAGTGGAGGAGTTACTGCTACTGGCTGCTTGACAGTGGTTAAAGGCAAATCTGGAATTTCTTTAAATTTCAGCCTGCCCTTATCAACCAATGGGATTAAGGAGCGAGTTACCTCGACTACTGATTTTTTCAGTTGTGCGGAGATATCCCAGAGAGTGAATTGACCGTTAAGATATCGATCTAAAACGAGGAGGGATTGAGAGTCTGTCTCCTGCTGCAATGTGGGTGCGAGGTTTGGGCTGAGGTGACTTAAACCAGCCGCTTGCCATTGTTGCTGCATCTGCTCTGCTGTGGTGAGAACAGCGTGCATTTCATTCGCAGACAAGGCTACAGCCCGACAGAGAATTGATATGGTTTTTTGGCTGGGTTTCCAGTCGCTTTTCAAGGTTGTGTAGCTGCTGAGTTCAAACAAACATTCTTGGAGAACACTGCGAATCACTAACTTACCTTGGATAAGGCTCAGTTTCTTTTGGCTGAGTCCTCGCTCGAGGAGTTGACATTCCCAAAGCTGATTGTTGGGTAACTGGGAAGACTCAACACCCCAGTCCCACTTGGAGAGATGCTGATTTAAGGCTCTAGTCCAGCGCCTTACAGGATGGACTCCATTGGTGGCATAGAGCAACTGACCATGGAAAACAAGCAGATTCCAACAACCTGTAGGGGTACGTAGAACTAGCTGTCCATTACTATCTTTACTGAGGTTATTTAATTGTTGAGTTAATAAGGTTAGTGCCATTGATAGAACTATCTCCAAAGAAATGCGGTCAAACGTTAGAGCGAGTTCATCGACAAAGCTCTCGGCGCTGTGCTTCGTGCAGTTCACGTCGCTCCAGTGAACGCCAAATCGACCAAAATCTTAACGTTTCATGAATCTTGTGCCATGCGATGGCTGAGAGGTCGCTAGGTTATATTTACCTTCAGATCCAACCTAAAAAAGTAGACGCCCTCGACTTACTTACTAGTGTAGATGAAGTGAGAGGATTGGAGTTGCTGTCTCTCTAATGTTACGCCATGCAGCAGTTGTATTTCGATAGCTTATTACTACATGTCCTTATACAAGGTATCTCACTTTAGGATGATTGTCTATCGACATTGATTTCTAGCAGCCATTCTTGTTAGATTTGACACACTCTTTACATATTTGCTGCAACCATGAAGCTATACATTTACAAAAATTAAGCAAATTTTTCGGGAATTTATATAAAAAAATTCTGCGGAGAAAGGATTTAACAAAATAGCAGTTCTAAATCTTATTAAAACTTAATATATAGATATTTCTCAATCAAACGTTAATTCCAGGCTAGTGGGATTATCGGGGGTAGGGTTGGCATCACTATGGAGTCTGGTTGTAGTTAATGGTAAGTTTAGAACATGGATTAAAGGTGGCTAATATGGCCTCAGCCGAAGCTTTCAAGAGTGTATGCGTAACCTCCACTTCCATGTCCACCTTCATCAATTTCTACTAGGCTATTATTAAGATTTGGTTCTTGGCTGCGAATGATTCCTTGATTGAGGATTCGGATAATTCTTCGAGGGCTAAACGATTCCAATGCTAAATATTTGCCCTCTTCTAGCCACTTCAGCTCATTTGGAGATAAAGATTCTCGCACGGGTGCTGGTAATTGTTTGGCTTGTTGAGCAGATTCTTTAGAGATTTGCACAAATAAATTCCGATTAGAAGAAATTTGACGGGGTAGCAAGCCCAATTCATAAATTATCACGTTACTATTGGCAAACCAATTCGGACTAGTGCGAAGACGATGAACCAGCGATACACCACTAGGATTAGCATCATGTATCGCATAAACTTTCAGTTCAGGATTACGACGTAACATTTGCATTACAGTATCAAAAATACTCTGAGGATAACCCGTAATGCTTAAGACCGCACAGTTATTTTCAAAGTGGAAGTTATTAGCGATTAAAAATTGTGCGATCGCATCGGTATCACAAATGATAGCTCGGTCAAAACTATAGGCACTAATATCAGAATTGACAGGGGTTAAAGAAGGTTCTTCAGAAGCGAAAGATAGGAGCTTGGGGATGTCATTCACTTGTAGCCAAGCATTCAACCACTCTTGTAGCTGTTCTTCGTTCAGCGCGTCGATTCGAGAGTTTCCAAATTTCAGAATACGGTAGATTAGATTAAGAGTTACCCCTATAACGAAAAGGCTATAAACAAAATAACCAAGATTTTCTTTAAAAAAGACAATTTCTATATATAATAAAATAAAAAGACCGAAAATAACACCAGCAGAAAATTGATTTAACTTAGGAGTTTTATAGAGACGCTTACGCAAGAGGTAGAATAGCTGCTTGGGCGTAAAGTATAGGCTGTTATCAGCCGAAACATATTGGATTGCATTAGCAAAAAATTGATCTGTAAGTTTCACCCCTTCCATAATGGCAGGCTCGAAAACAAAGGGATGACGACAGTTTTTACATAGTCCTCGATTCAGGTTGCGATCGCTAAGATTATTATCCGTGTAGCAGCGAATACATTTCATACCCATAATATTGCCTCAACCGAAACTATCAACAGCATAGATATAGCCTTCACCTTCATACCTATCATCAATGAGGGAAAAGAGTTCCCTATCAGGTGCCTCTTGACTCCGAACAATTCCTTGATTGAGGACTTGGATAATTTTTCGGGGGCTAAATGATTCCAATTCCACAACATTCCCCGCTTCTAACCAGGCTAATTCATCCTGAGACAAACGTTGCCGAACTTCTGCCGGAAGCTGCTTGGCTTGTCGCACAGATTCTTCTGAAGCTTGTACAAAGGCGCTACGTAAGTTGAAAATCTGACGGGGTCGTAAGCCTAAGTCATAAATCATGACATTGCTGTTTTGAAACCAATCCGGGTGAGTACGGAGTTGGTGAATGAGGCTCACACCACTAGGACTCGCATCATGCAAAGCATAAACCTTGAGGTCGAGATTTCGGCGCAACATTTGCATGACAGTATCAAAGATACTCTGGGGATAACCCGTAATGCTCAGCACTGCACAATTGTTTTCAAAATGGAAGTTATTGGCGATTAACATTTGTGCGATCGCAGGATTATCACATATTACAGCTCGGTCAAAACTGTAAGCACTGATATCAGGACTGACAGTAGTTGATGCTGTCGCTTCATGACGATAAATTAACATTTTGGGCATGGAAATATTAGCTCGCGTCCAACGAGTCACCCAAGATTGAAATTGACTTTCGCTGAATAATAAAGGTGCCGCTTTGTTCTTTAACGGTCGGAATCCTAAATAGAGAGATAGCATTCCAATAAGAACAGTAATAACGAATAATAGATATGAATTGACTTGGAAAGCCACTAATATCCCGATTCCGAGAATCAATCCTCCTATAATTTTTAATAAATTAGTAATCGACTTGCGATTTCGATAATTAAGACTACTATTTTGTGTTGATTTAAAACTATAGAAAATAAAAAATATATTTATTAATAGCCATAAACTTAGCAAAATAGAGTCACCTAAACCTTGAAAAATGCTGTTACCTACAATCCAAGCAATGAAATTGGCAAAAGCATATAAAAAGTATAAGCCACTAGCTGCATTCAACCGAGAACTCAAACGCCTCTCCAAAAGATAAAAAAGCTGTTTGGGTGTGAAGTACAAAGCTTCATTATCAGAAATATCAGTAATTGCCTTCGCAAAAAACTTATCTGTGAATCTGAATCGAGTATCTGTTACCGTCGATGGCTCAAAAGCAAAGGGATGCCCACAGCGTTTACAACGACCTAGACTAGCTGTGCGATCGCGTAAATTATTATCTGTTTCACAGCGAATACATTTCATTCCCATAACTACCCCCTAGCTCAATACTTGGTTATTCAATAGCACGCTGTAATCCTCTCGTTGGCGAATTAACTGATGCTCCCCATTTCCTTTAAGTAAAACTTCAGCAGGGCGAGGACGGTGCAGGAAGTGAGAAGACATGGCATAGCCATAAGCTCCCACATCTAAAATGGCAATAATGTCTCCGATTTGTAAAACGGGGAGTTGGCAATTTTTACCCAAGTAATCGCGAGAATAGGTGGTGTTGCCACAAACATCAGTGATATAGAGAGGTATATTTTCCTCTCCTTGAAAACTGACAATTTCTCGATGCCCCCCATGTACCGACAGCACCGCTAAGTTAGCAATACTAGTATCTACACCAACAATTTGTTTACTCTCTTGCCATTTGACTGAAACCACTTGAGCCAGTAGAGTAGAACAACCTGCGATCGCAGCACGTCCCGGTTCAATAATTAACTCAATTTCTCGTCCAATACTATTGAGTTTTTGCGTAATTTCAGCACCAAACATTTCCCAATCAAAGGCAACTCCATCTGCATGATACGGGTAACCAAATCCTCCCCCAAAATCGAGATATTCCCAATCGGGGAGTTGTTGTGCTGTGGTGATAACCGTATCCATGACTTGGGTAAATGCTTTCGTGGCATTGGTTCCAGTACCACGATAAAAATGCAATCCCCTCAACTTTAATCCAGCCGATGACGTAATTGCGATCGCATCTGCAAATTCAGCCGGACGAACCCCAATCCGACTGTCGCCCGTCAATTCTGGTAAATTTAACCGTAGTCCTAACCTAATTGTTCTTGTGGGGTAAGCATCTTGTCTTGTGGGGTGGGCATCTTGCCCGCCCTCCTTTGATGCTTTTAACTGTTGATAAACCTCACAAAAAAGTTGTAATTGAGCAAGACTATCTAAATTTAAAGTCGTCACCCCCCACTTCAGCACTTGCTCCATTTCAGCCCGACTTAAATTGCTCCCACTATAGACAATTTTGTGTGGAACAAATCCAGCTTGTAATCCTAAATAAATATCTCCAGGCGTGTTGGCATGAAGTCCCCAACCCAATTGTTGAAAAATTTGCAGCAAAGCAACATTACCATTCGTCACGCTAGCGAAGTAAAACTGAGTCTGAGGATAGGCAATGGCTTGGGTAATGTGGTAAATTGTAGAGCTGAGAATATCCTCCTGATAGACGTAGAGAGGAGAATTATAGTTACGGAGTAATTCTTGGGCTAATTCTAGAGAAAACGGAATTTTTGGTAGAATTTTAGTTAATTGTAAATCCTGAGCATCAACCACAATTACCCCCTTACCTAAGTTCAATCATTAACGTTTGATTTTCAATTCAAAGGGTGGAAAGTAGAAGGCATCATAAAAAAAACGGCTTACTCGTTGAGTAGGAGTCGCTGACGGGTACGTCTCTCCCAACACCGTAGTAACCCACGCTTGCCACATCATGAGTAACCATAAAATTCTACCAATCCTCCCTCTTTTAATTTGACCCCCTACCTGCCCACGAATAACCTGAATAGGCAGTTGGGGTTGCCAAATTCCTTGTAACTGTAATCGACTCGGACTTAACCACTTCCTCACCTCATTTTGCAACGAGCTCAAGCACAACGTAGTGACAGGAATAGCCATTCCCTGCTTTTCTCGCCAAACCACTTCTGGAGGAAGCCAAGATTCTACTGCTTTTTTGAGGATGTATTTTTCACAAGTTCCTCGTAAACACAGTTCTCCCGATAACTGAAATGCCCATTCTGTTAAAGGTAAGTCGCAAAACGGCGATCGCACCCATAATCCCTGACTCAATCCAATGTTGTTCGCTCTTGGTTGAATGTTTTGTGCCCCCTTTAACATCAAAGTTGCACGGCGCAATCGAGCTAATAGGTTAGAACAAAACGATGGATTCAAAGCCTCTTGCAGCCAATCTTGAGGATTAAGTGTTTGCACTTGAGCATAGACATCGGGTTGAAAACAAAGCGCTTCATACCCGTAGACAGCAGAGAACGTCTCCAGGTATTGTTGATTAAAATCCTTGGCTCCTGCGGGATTATGGGTATTGTAAATTCCCGCCGCAATTAGCGGTTTATTCGTCCAACCCGCAAATAATTGGTCACCATTTTCTCCATTAAAAATAACCGAAGTTTCTTGACTGGCAACTTGACTTAACAAAAATAAGGGTAAGGGGGCACCATCTCCAAAGGGTACATCTAAAGCTTGGGCAGCAGCGGCAATGGCTTTTCTGATCTTTTGCGGTGTTACCTCAACTTTAACTAAGGGAATCTTGAGGTAGTCAGCTACCTGTTGGGCATAGGAAAATTCATTGAAGCGATTGTTACCTAAAATCGGTTCAAAGTCTAAGGCATAGGCTCGTACCTTAACTCCCGCTTGTACCAGTAAAGCAGCAATGGTTGAAGAATCAATGCCACCAGAGAGAAATACTCCTACAGGTTCAGAAGGTAAATAAGCAAGTTGTCGGTAAATGGCACTTTGAAGTAACGTTTGTAGTTGCGTCGTTGCTTCCCTTTCATCCTGCAATAAAACAGGTGCTTCTCGCCACTCCTGCCGATTTTGGATGGTGGATTTCAGATTTTGGTTGTTTCCTTCTTTATGCCATACCAATTCCGCTCCTGCTGGTACGGCAAAAATATTTTCTACCGATGTCAGGGGTGTGGGTACATAGGAAAAACAGGAATAACCATACAAACCAGGGATGCTAAATTGCGGGGTTTCAACGACAGGCAACAACAGTTGTAACCGAGATGCAAACCAAATAATTTGTCCTAACTGAGTCCAATACAACGGCACGCGCCCAAAGGGTTCTCGCCCTAAAATCAGACAATCTCCCAACACTTTTACCCAAGCATCTGGTGCAGGGTGTAACCCAGCCGCCGATAATCCTGCAATGACTCCTTCGCCTGTAATAGCCTCGATACAGTTTTCCTCTAATCCCAGGTATCCAACTCCCCAAAAATAATCCTCAGCCTGCTGACTAACGTGTTTTTCTGGAAGGGAGAAGGAGGAAGAAGATGCTGAAAATTTTGTAGAGATATCTGTGCATTCCCACGCTTTTGTGTTACTGTATCTTCCTGTTCTAGCCTCCTCACCCTTCAATATCCTCCTAAGAAGACATTCTGATGCTGTTGGGTTGCCATAGCCCCAATAACCAACGAACTGATAGGGGCGAATTTCACTCATTTGACGCGAAAAGATGTGCTGCTAAGGACTCGATTTCCTAAGGACATCTGCACTTTCCAATTTCCAGTGACAGAACTCTGATTGAACTGATGGTAGCAATAGGTTGTCCAAACGGATTGATCAATATTACGAGTAGAGTAGCGGTTTTGATGGGCAACTTGACCGTTAGAGTCGATCCAATCACAGCCAAGGGAGACTTTACCACCTATAGGGGCATTATTGAGGGTAACGCGGTAAAAGACTTGGGGATTGGTTTGAGCGTCAATGGTGGTTAGGTTTTCCCCCGTATCTTGAGATAAGGTAATGCGGCTTTGATAGGTGGAGATACGCGAGTAAACTTGTTGCCGATGTTGAAGATACAACGTTGTAGTCGCGATCGCACCCGTTAACCCTACCACAATAGCGATCGCGACCCAACGCTGCCGTCGTTGTCGTGCCTCTAGTGCTTGCCGACGACGGACTTGCATTAAAGCATCATCCAATAAATCGGGAGACAGATTCAGTTCCTGTAAAATCTGCTCAACCTGTTCTCTGTTGAGTTCATCATCACGGCGTTGCGATAATCGCTCGACTTCAGTAATCACTTGTTCTAGTTCTGCTTGTGACAGTCGATTGTGCATACACCAACACCGCCTTTCAAGGATTTCACTTGATGTATTTTCAGCTTAACCTCTGTGTATTTCAAAAAGAAAGACAGAAGAATGTGAACTTTAATACACAATATTCAGCAATAATTTACAGGAATCAAATCTCTGAATGACTTAGCAGTCAGGGATTTCCTACCTCATTTACTCAACAGAATTTCTGTGAGGACTCACTGAACGAATCATCATTCATTTCAAATTTGCTTCGTTATTCAGTTATCTTAGTGCTATTCAAATTGACCAAAATCCATCTCTCCAAGCTACTTGTACTCTTCAGTTGCAGCTTGACATAGACAATCCAAAGGTAAAGAGGCTTAAATTAATCATGTCCAGACTAGTTGCTCCTTCTAAAGGTTTAACCCGTCGTATTCCGGGAAGAGCTTATTTATTACTTGCCATCCTGATCTTCGCTTCGGCTAACGCAGTTATCCGCAAGCTCACAGAACTTGGAGAACAAAACTTAATTGATGGCAGGAATCCCATTTCATTTTGCAATATTTTGTTTGTGGGGAACCTTTGCGCCCTTATCGCGCTGATTGTAATTTACGGGAAACAGTGGAATTTTCAGTCCTTAAAGCAACTCTCATGGTCGGATTGGCTCGGTTTGAGCGGAGTGGCAATCCTATCAGGCGCTCTTGCTCCTGCGTTAACTTTCATGGCTCTTGATCTGACAATGGTCAACAATGTGGTTTTAATTGGACGCTTGGAGCCACCCCTCATCTTAGCGTTATCTATATTGTTACTCAAAGAGCGAGTGAATTTTTGGGTGATTGCTGGCGCGATTGTTTCCTTTATTGGTGTCGTCTTAACAATAGTCCTTCAGTCCCCAGAGACAGGCATGGTTGAGATGGGGGGATTCCAAATCGGAAGAGGCGAGCTAATGGCAGCAGGAGGGGCTATCTGTTTAGCATTTTCTACCATTATTAGTCGGGTAAAGTTACGCCAAATTCCATTGGGAATCTTTAGTATCTTTAGGATGGCTTTAGCCACTATCCTCTTCTTTGCGGTTGCCTTCAAGCTGTATGGCCCGATTCATTTTCAAGATGTTGTCTCACCCTTCTTGTGGCAGTGGATGTTGATTTATGGCGCAGTGATTATTGTTGGCGGCCAATTATGTTGGTTTACAGGTTTAAAGACAACTGGTGCATCAGAAGTTTCCTTTGCTAGCTCATTTAGCCCAATCGCAGGAATTTTAGCCGCTTATTTGATTTTGAGCGAAGCACCGACGATGGCCCAATATATCGGGGGCAGTGTGATTATCTGTGGCATCGTTTTGAACCAAATCGGAGTACTCAAAAAGCCTACTGAAATTCCTGCCCCACCCCAAGACAACTCTGCTAAAGAAATGGATATGGAAGTCGGCTTCAAGGGGATTTAAGCTATTTCACATTTAACTTGCATCGCCGCCGGGGCAGGCTTTTCTGCCCATCCCACAGGAATTTTAACAATAGTGATTGTGCCGACTAGATGTGGAATAGTTTAGTAATCATAGTTGTTTAACGGGATTGACGCGGGTACAGGGTTCCGTGCGATCGCATGACTTCCTGTTGCAGTGCTATCTATAGGCATTGAGGTTGTATTGGGGCTAACAGGGGGTTGATTGAAGTAGCCATAAGCCGTTTGAGAAATTTGGCGGATGAGTTCTTGGGCACTGGGGTCGTTGAAGGGTCGTTTGACCATCACGGAGATAATGTAACGCTTACCAGTAGGCATATTTACCAAACCTACATCCGCTAGCATTGAACCAATGTTGCCCGTTTTATGAGCAATGACTGCCCCTTGACCGAGTCCTTTGGGAAGTAGGGAGTCAATCTGATTGTTCTGCATGATATTCAACATGCGATCGCGCGAAGCGAGTGACACCAAACGCCCTTGATTCACAACCGAGATTAAATTAGCCAATTCTTGGGGACTGGTAACATTCGTTCCCTCCAAATCGGGCAAAGGATTGTTCAGTGCCGTTGCCGTCAACCCCCAAGAACGAAATCGTTGATTGAGTACGTCCATGCCTCCGAGGCGAGAGATGAGCATATTAGTGGCGGTATTATCACTAATCACGATCATCTTTGTCGCCAATTCCAGAACCGTGTACTTCGTTCCTAGTTTTTTGTACTGCAAATCGCCTGAACCGGTAGCAATCATTTCTGATTGCAGCGTTAGGGTTTCATCTAAACGAACTTTACCCTCATCGACATCTTTAAATAAAGCGACCAAAATTGGCACTTTAATAGTGCTGGCCGCTGCAAAGGTAGACTGACTATTCACCTCGATATAGGCACCCGTATCCAGGTCAACGATAAAGACACCCGGTTGCAAATTAGGATTGTTGGCGACTACAGCTTGCACCTGTGCTTTCAAGGGCATGATTTCCTGATTCAGCGGCATCGGTGTAACGCGGCTGACAGGACTGGGGCTTTCTTGAACTTGGCTGGGAGGAGTTTCTTTGACCTTCACTGATGCTTGCGTTGCTGGATCTAAGGCAGATAACAGAGTCCCCACAATCGCACCAATGCCAATCCCTAAAATCAGCAACCGGATAATATAAAGCAACGGACTCGCAGGGCGTTTTCTTGGACGCCGTGCTGGTCGAGGAGTTGGACTCGGAGCAGTTTGAGAGCCTGCTTTTGGCTTGACACGTCTGCCATTGGCTTTCCCCGATTGAGCGGAGGCACCATTAACTTTAGCCGTACTTCGGGATGAGCTAGGGTCTGAGCGACGACCTAAATAATTCGGTTTTGGGAAGGGTTGAACTTTCGCCGACTCCATTGGCTCACGTCCCTTCCCTCTAGGACCTTCTGCAAACCCTTGAGGTGTTGGGTTGCTCGTTCTGGATAAAGGGAGTTGGGTGGGTGTTGCTTTGGGCTGAACCTGCCACGGATTCACCGGTTGATTTGAAGTCGATGCCTTTTCTTCCCTGTTGTATCCCATCTCCTGAGTTCTAAATTCTTTGGTACTAGAGTTTTGCATGAATGTTGCCCTCGGAGCCATTGGGGAGGGGCGCCCAGGGGCGATGTTAGATTCAGATGGCAGAGGTGGCAAAGAACGCCCTGATAATGCTGTTTTGTGCCTTGTCTGGCGCGAGTTCAGCGGTTTGGGACGCTCACTGTTGGAGCGCATTGAGGTTAGCAAATTGGGGTAAGATCGCCGGATCACCCGCCGCAGGCTACGCTTAGGCGGTGGAGGGGGGATGCGCGTTATCTCCATGAGCGGCTGTTTTTGTTGATTTCGACGCAGGCGGCGACGCGGTTGAGTTCGCTGCTCCTGCTGTTCGACTTGAGAATTATCAGGTTGACGCCTGTTACCCATAGACGCTGCCACCGATCACACCTCCAACACCAATAATCAGACATGCTCCCATTAAACACAACTTATCACTTTTGAGCTTAGGAACTGGGGACTGAGACAAGGAAAAAGTTGTTTCCTGCTTCATACTATATTCCTAACCCCAATTCCTAATCAGAGAATTTCAAATCTCCAATTTCTTTTAGGTCTCGTTTGAGCCTGAAGCATCAACAATCGACTTGGGCAGAGATTGTAGTGCCCATTCCATCTGACGTAGGATTCCTCTGAGCATAGCAACTTCCTCTGGAGTTGGTGTTGCCCGGTTAAACAACCGACGAAACTTTTCCATCCGAGCTGAAGCGGTATGGGGATAAAGATAACCAATTTTTAACAAAGTCGCTTCTAGATGTTCGTAGTATCCTTCTAGAAGCTCTAATGAGGCAGATTCTCCTGAATGAGGATTGGGGATTGCTGATTGGGGATGAGGAAGCTGAGGCGATTGAGTCGTTTGGTACAGCTCGTAACAACAAATACCGACTGACTGAGCGAGGTTTAAGGAAGGATACTCAGGACTCGAAGGAATACAGACAAATCGCTGAGCGTAATTGAGTTCAACATTACTCAAGCCTCGGTCTTCCGGGCCAAAAATTAAGGCGGATGTTACCTCTGGTTCCAATAGCCAAGGCAGTGCTATACTAGGGGGTTCTAGAGATGTGGGTAGGGTACGGACACGAGCTGTGGTTGCGATCGCTCTTTGACATCCCTTCAAAGCATCCGGCAAGGTGGCGACTTGCTGTGCCTTTTCCAAAATATCTGCGCCATGAACCGCCATTTGCCGTGCTTCGGTTCCCAACGGGTCACACTGAGGATTGACTAACACCAACTGATGCAGCCCCATATTCTTCATCACCCGCGCCACCGCACCCACATTCAACGGCCCTGCTGGCTCTACTAAAATAATCTTTACTCTGTCTAATTTCCTAGCTGAGTCAGTAACGCAGTCTGGTTTATTTTCTGGCAACATTTAATGGTTATTTACAAACGGATTAATCATTTTTTACAATTAAACTTGTAATCTTATCGCCAACTTAGCATGGCACGCCAGCGCTCCAAATCTGACCTGCCTCGGAAAATCTGCCCTGTCTGCGGACTTCCCTTCACTTGGCGCAAAAAATGGGCAGATTGCTGGGATGAGGTGAAGTACTGCTCCGAACGCTGTCGCAAGCGTAAATCCAAGGCTAGTGAGATTTCTTAACGCCGATCCAGCCATCCAGAATTAAGGCGGTTAAGGGACAGATGGTTATTAGTTAGTTGTTCGTGTACAGCTAATCATTTACTCCTGTGCTATAGCTTTTCTCAACCCAATTCTTTGTCCTCAAAGGAAAAAGTCTCAAACCTACACAAGGAACACAGTCAATCAGATGCAACCTAAACTTATTATTCACGGTGGTGCAGGTAGTTCTCTTAAAGGTAAAGCGGGAGTTGATGTTATCCGCAAGTCGCTCTATAAAATCATTGAGGAAGTTTATTCGTTGTTATTAGCGGGTGCAAGTGCTCGTGACGCAGTGGTACGAGGATGCCAATTGTTAGAGGATGACCCCTGCTATAATGCCGGAACAGGTT
>JBFLZA010000155.1:0-14752 GCA_040756535.1 Cyanobacteriota bacterium | reverse complement strand
CTGATGTAGTCGTCGCATCAGGGAGCGAATCTCCATTTTGAAGGGGTGTGGAGGAATCGCTCCCACTGCCACTGGACTCATTGACATCTTTGGGAGCAAAGACGTGTGCCATCTGTTCAGACGATCGCAGTTTCACCACCAAATTTTGACCAAGAGTCTGCGCCTGAGCAACCCAAGCATCCTGAATTTGTTGAGCTGTCAAATGAGACAAGTTGTTTGCTTGCGCCCATTCCTGTAACACACGAACAGTATCCGCTGGAGAACCACCGTTGGCTTTTGTTGCCATTAATTGATGCATGGTGTCAATCACGGGGTTATTGGAGCTAGACAACCCTGCTTCAAAGTGAGCGTGATCGATGCGACCTAAATACTTCGCCATCGCCAACACGTCTGAAACACTATTGCCAGTTTCCCCGTGTGAATGACTGTACATTTTGGCTAGGCTAGCGGAAGCTTCCTGAGATAAGACCGCGAAGCGCTCAGAGGTATCGTCTGGTAACTTGTCAGCGCGACCTGTATAAATATCCCAATATCCGTCTCCTTTGTCCCCCTTCATTGCCTGCTGGTAATCCACGACACCTTCTACAGCCGCTCGCGTACCGTAAGCATCGGGTTCTAGGAGTTTTACTTCCGCCATGAGTTGGCGAATCTCTCTGGGAGAGGTGTTTTGCTCTAAAGCTTTGAGCAATGCAGCTTGTTGTTCTTCTAGCAATTGTTCTTTAGGCTTGCTCTTGTCTTGCAAACGCGCTGCCAGGTTTTCTGCATCTTGCAGTTGTTGTTGCAAGCGATCGCGTGCCTCCGCCTGGGAAGAATCTTCCAATCCCGTGGCATCTTTACCCAGACCCAATGACTCTAACTGTTGCTGTTTGTAAGCCTGCCACTGCTCAGGTGACATATTCATACGCATTTCCGTCAGGCTAGTCACGCTCTGATCCTGAAGGATTTGAGCGGCTTCAGCCTTACTGGTAGGCGTAATATTTCCTTCGTGGAGTTCAGTGTAGAAGTTAGCATCTAACGCCTTATCTGGCTCAAAGCCGAGTTCGCGCAGTTTGTTGTATGCTTCCCGCACTCCTTCCACGCTAGCTCTGGCATTTTCATTAGCATCTTTCCCGCCTGTCACTTTGACGGTGATGTCGCGATCGCTGCCAAAACCCTTCGAGCCTAAATCTTTGAACTCAATCTCGATGTCGGGATAGCGTTGTTTAAGAATTGCTCGGACTCCTCCCTCTCCATCTAACACAGAGTCAATGATTTGGTTGCGAGCTTCTTGTAGGGTCTGCTTAGCCTTTTCAGGGTCGCCCAATTCACCCTTCTCGACCATCTCTCGCAACTTCTTAAAGTCCTTGATTTCCTCAATCTTGGTACGAGCTGAGGGGACGTTATTAGTTTGGTCTGCCTGGGGCGATGGCGATTTTTCAGGGCTTGTCTCAGTCTGTGAGTTACTATCTTTAGGAGTCTTGGAAGGATCTTTGCTCTGAGCCGACGGGATCGGTGTTAATCCCTCATCCTTGGATTTTGTTGGTGTGGAAGTGTCTCCAACTGGTGGATTTGTATCCGGATCAATCAGCTGAGGCGGTGTTGGAGTCTGCCCAACTGGTTGATTGGTATTCGGGTCAATTAGCTGAGGCGGTGTTGGAGTTTGCCCAACTGGTTGATTGGTATTCGGGTCAATTAGCTGAGGCGGTGTTGGAGTCTGCCCAACTGGTTGATTGGTATTCGGGTCAATCAGCTGAGGCGGTGTAGCCGTTTGCCCAATCGGTTGATTGGTATTCGGGTCAATCAGCTGAGGCGGTGTTGGAGTTTGCCCAACTGGTTGATTGGTATTCGGGTCAATTAGCTGCGGGGAACTGTCACTGGTTGCCCGATCGCTTCCGCCGAGGTTCCTCAATCGATCGCCATACGCCCTATTTGCTCCTCTGCCAGCAAGATTGCCAAACGCTGATGTACCAGCACTTTCCCCAACTGTCTGCCAAGACAAATCCTTGCCCTCGAAGACAACCTGGCTAGTGACATCGGTAGCGGTTTCGCTGATGGTGTCTGTAACAAATTCACCACCCGTTTTGAGCGCTGCATTATCAATTTTGTTTACGCCTAGCTTCGTTCCCAGTTTGCCAAACGCACCGTTGAGCGCTTCGCCACCAGCGCCACCTAGGAGTGAAGTGCCAAAGCTGACACCCAGCATTGCCAACGAGAATTGATCGCCCGCCGCCAGTCTTTGGCTGATATCGGCACCCGTCTCGCCGAGCGCTTCAATGCCAAATTTAGCCCCTATCTTGCCTGCTGTATTGGTCAGCAGACCAGCAGCTTTTTCGGCTCCCCGCAGTCCTACCAGTTGTAGGACGCCGCCAACGGCACCAAACCCAGCTTGCGTGGCATAGGTTCCCAGGGAGGACATCTTGCCGTCAATCAAGTCATTGGCTCCCTGCTTCACCAAAGCACCTGCTGCCCCAATTAGAGCGGCTAAGCCGATCGCAGCGATTAATCCTACACCAGAGGCAGCTAAAGCAGCGATCGCCACTGTCACCGCAACGGTGATAACAATATCAATTAAAACTTTGACGACACTCTTCCAAGCTGGCTGAACCTTGTCGGCTGCCTCTTGCGCTTTCTTGGGAATTTCCGAGCGCAGGTTGCCGAGGGAACCTCTCAGACCATTTTCTAGCTGACCAGCACTTTCGCCTAACTTCTGGGTCAGGTTTTGAATGACACCATTGAGTTTCTGCTCGACATCGCCAGTCATTTGCTTAAAGTCGCCAGTCGCCTTATCAGCGCTGGCTTTGACGGCGTTGGTATGACCGCTCTGCAATTGACTAAAGGTTTGGGTGGCGCTTTGAACGGCTTGTGCGATGCTGGTAGACAATTCCTGAACGACCGCCGCACCAGAAGATGCTGCCTGCTGGCCGAGGGTGTTAAGGCTCCCAACCGTCTGCTGACTTTGTTGGACAATTCCTTGTGCTGCATTGGTGATACCCGTCTCAACCTCAGTACCAGCGTCAGCGATGAGGCTGTTGAGTTGACCTTGTGCCTCGGCAATGACCGATTGGATAACTTGGAGACTGGGGGCTTGGATACTACGTGCTTGCTCGGAAAATTGCTGGAATGCACCTTGCAGGTTATCGCTAGCCTGGTTAACGCCTTCCTGAAGCGCGGCAGTTGCTTGCTTGGCAGTGCGATCAATGCCCAGTTTTTGCTGTTGACCCACTCCCTTGAGCTGGCTCAACTGGGTTGCCTGCATTTGCTGTAGAGATGCCAGGGTGCCATTGAGCGTGCGATCGATACCTTGGAGTTGACCGTTTAAGGCGGTACTTGCTGTCTGTAGCGCCTGCTGCTCGGATTGGTTCAGTTGATCGAGGGCAGCAGTATATTTGACTTGTAGCGAGGAACGGGTCGTAGCCACTAGCTCCTGCATCCCTTGGACAACAGGTGGCTGGTTCTGGGCTAGCTGGTTTGCCTTTTCATTGGCGTCTTTCCTCAGCCCTTCATCGTACGATGCTGCCAAGTCACGAGCAGCATCTACTTTAGCTTTTCGCCAATTAGTCACATAAGTCTCTCTATCAAAGCTTTCAAGAAACTCTGTGATCAAATTACTAGGCTCAGGGGGAGATTCCTTGGCGTATTGACCCTGAAACTCTGCCCCAATTTGGGTGGCTTCCTGACCTACCTTGACACCAGCAGCGCGGAAATCTTGAGCGGCTGTGTTGAAAGGCGCGGCGATACGAGCAGCCATAGTACGCTCAATTTGGACAAGCTTGGCGAGGCTATTTTGATATTCTGCTTGTAGGCGCTGACGTGCTGCTGTCGTCGATGCTCGGATAGCTCCCATGGCAGTACTATGCCGGCCTGTAATCTGACTTTTTGCAGATTGAGCTTGAGATTGAGCTTGGCCACGCGCTTTAGCAATACCGTTAATAATTGCACTCTGATTTTGTGCGATCGCAGCATCCACAGATCCTCTAGACTGGTTAGCCGCAGTCTGGATGCGAGGCTGAATGGTTGCTCCCAAAGCGGCGATTTGAGCCTTTCGCTCTTGACCGGAAGCCATGAATTGAGAGAGCGCCGCTTCGGCTTGGAGGCGCTGCTGCTCTCTAGCCTTAGCTGCCTTGTCTTCCGGAATTGGCTGAACTGGGATACCTGCATTGGCAGCAGATAAGGACTTTTCGGGTTGTTCGGTTTGATAGAAAACCAAACCATTTCCAGCTGTTCCCAACACCTCTTCTGGCTGAAGGGCGCTAATCCCTTCCTCGGTGGTGGCGAACATTGGCTTCATCGGCGAGGGGGCAAAACTTACCCCTGTATTTGCCGTTTGCTTAGAGCCAGCCACTGTCGCGTCCATCTGAACGCTGGCTTGTTCTACAGCTGTTTCTGCATCAGCTTGCTCATCTGCAATTTTTTCCTGTTGAGCATCAATCTTGGCTAATGCCTTTTGCTCTACATCGCCGTTACTTCCATCAACCGTCTCCTTGGGAGTTCCAGCCTTGTCTGGATTTTTGGGCTTAGCAGCACCTTCCTTTGGACTTTCGGTCTTCTCTCTGTTGGTTTTAGGTTTAGCAGCACCTTCTTTGGAAGTTGCTGTCTTTTCTCCCGCATCCTTGACTTTCGCTTGACCGCTCTCGGCTATCTTAGCAACAGCCTTATAGGCATCTTGAGTAGCTGTGTTAGCACCAAAACCGATTGGAGCTTTCTCCTTATTGCTGCCTTTGTCTTTTCTCGCTGCATTCTCATCGGCAACATTCTCGTTAGCGTTCCCATCCTTGTTGTCTTTATCTTTACCTGTTGATTTCGGTTCCGGTTTAGTCTTACCTACAGCGCCCTGCTGTACGGTGTGAGTCAACTCATGAGCCGTCAACGCATCCTTACCAGGAGACTTTCCTGTTCCATAGTAGATATCGCTGCCATGAGTAAACGCCTGAGATCGTAACTCCTTGTTCATCTCGACAGCCGTTGAGTCGGTATGCACTCGCACAGAGCTAAAATCAGCGCCGAAGCGAGGCTCCATGAATGATTGCACCTCATCCGGCATGGGGTTACCCCCACCCTTGCTACTGTTCAGCTTATTCTCTAGGTCGTTATCTGCCTCACAATTCCTCTTGACTACCCGTTGCAGCAACGACTTCGCTTGAATCTGTTCCTCTTTCTCCTCCGTTTGGCGCTGAACGAGTGGGGTAATTGAGTCTGCCAAGGGCGACTTTTGCACGAGCGACTCTTGCTCCTCCTCCTCACCCTGACGCTGAATAGGTTCTGGAATAGTCGGTGGTGCGCTCATGGACATCACCTGAGCTGCCATAGAGTCAGCTTCCTGCTCGTACTTATCCCCCGGAGTACCGACAACGAGCTTAGGCCCAAGCCCTTGCATTTGAATCGCCTCTTCTGCCGATTCTGGCTCCTGGCGTTGAATGACACCCCACTGCGGCATCATTTGCATTGACGAATCGTCTTCCTCTTGGGGCAAGCGTTGCACCCTCGCCCAGTGAGGCATCATCTGAACGAGTTCTTCTTCTTGGTCTTGCCGTTGAATCCTGGGAGACAGGACGCCCAATAGGGGCATCGTCTGAATGGCTTCTTCTTCTTGGTCTTGACGTTGAATCCTTGGAGACAAGACGCCCAGCAGAGGCATTGTCTGAATGGCTTCTTCTTCTTGGCCTTGCCGTTGAATCCTTGGAGACAAGACGCCCAATAGAGGCATCGTCTGAATGGCTTCTTCTTCCTGGTCTTGGCCTTGGCTTGGATCACCTCCAGGGGGAGCCATCCGCTTAACTGACTCTGCCACAGAATCAACTTCTCGGTCGTCCTCCTGCTCCTCTGATTTTCCCCTCTCCATCTGTGGCTGAATTACTGCCGAGGGAGGGGTCTGTACCTGAACTTGACTAAAGTTGTGACCAAAACGAGATGCTCGTTCTAATTGAGTTTGCAGGTCATGGGGTTGATAGGACGAATGCAGTGCTTCATCAGCTTCTTGGGAGGGGTCAGTAAATGATCGCTGCTGGAATAAACTCGTCTGCACAGGCAAAGCGGAGGAAGGCGAGGAGGGTTTTGCCTGGTTTTGCCGTTGGGTACTCATAGCCAACCTCGGCTTTCAGCCTAGCTTCAGTGATTTCAACAGTTTGACATAACTTCCCTATGCGTCTGTCAAAAGCCGAATAAATTTTAACTTGACGTTACAAGCAAAATCTTGTAGAGAAATAAAAAACTTAATTTTATTAAGAAGCTCTCCACGAACACGAAAAGCTACCCGTCTCCCCCGCTCCCGGAGCGTGTTTCTTAGAACGAAACAGTAGTATTAATCTGCCCTTGCCTATACTTTGCACTTGATCGAGTGTAGGTAAAAAAATAAAAGGCTGGATTGATCTAGCTTTTCCCTTTCCCCTTTTCCCCTTCCTCACGATATGCAAGTTGTAAGCACGACAGCTTATACCCAACCTCTGGCTTCCGCATCCGTCAGCGGTCTTTCTAACTTCGCATATTCACTTTGAGCCGATCGCAAAAGATGTTTCATCCCCACCGATTCCTCAGCATCGGCTGCCAAAAAGGCTGCATTCAGTGCGATATTGCGGATATTCCCACCCGTGACATTCAGCCTAGACAGCTTACCAAAATCCAGTTCCTCAGTGGGTGTATTTTTGGGGAAGATGCGCCGCCAAATCTCAGCCCGTTGGTTAGCGTCGGGGAAGGGAAATTTGACCACAAATCGGATGCGACGCAAAAATGCGGTATCCATTGCATCTTTTAAGTTAGTCGTCAAAATTGCCAACCCTCGGTAGGCTTCCATCCGCTGTAATAGATAGCTGACTTCCATATTCGCATAGCGATCGTGAGAATCTTTTACCTCAGAGCGTTTACCAAAAATTGCGTCAGCTTCATCAAATAGCAAAATTGCTCCACCTGCTTCTGCTGCATCAAAAACTCGTCGCAGATTCTTCTCCGTTTCACCGATGTACTTGCTCACCACTGAACTTAAGTCAATGCGGTAAAGATCGAGCTGCAATGTTCGGGCTAACACCTCTGCTGCCATAGTTTTGCCCGTACCGCTAGGCCCTGCAAATAAAGCACTAATCCCTAAACCTCGTCCACTTTTTCCAGCAAAGCCCCAATTTTCGTAAACTTTGGAGCGTTGCCGGACATGAGCTGCGATATCGACCAAAACCTGACGCTCTCGCTCTGGTAACACTAAATCATCCCAAGTTGCAGAGGTTTCGATATGTTGTGCTAAGTCGTTCAGGTTGGGGCGAGATTGAGAGCGGCAGGTATCCCAGAGTAGGGTTGAAAGATTAGGAGGTTGTTCGCCGTCGGTATTGCCAAAAGGTAAAGGTTGAAGATTGGAACTTTCCATTTGCCAGCGTTCGACTTTCAACTCTTCTGCGGCTAGCTTTCCTAAAGCCTCTGTACAAATTGCCTGAATGGTGGGGGCGCTGAGGTTAAAATTCGATACCAATGTCTCGATTTGACCATTTAAATTCGCTGTTGCTGGGCCCAAAGTATTGAGCCAAAGGATACGCTGCTCACTTGTTGTTGGCTGAGTGACATCAAAGGTAATGAGAGGACGCTGTCTTGATCGCCTCCGTTCATAACTTGTGATAATGAGTGGACTGCTAATCCCTTCAATTAGTTCTTGAATAGCGTTCTCTCTAGCTGTATCGGTTAGATCTACCTCATCACAATCCACTAATAAAGCCGTCGGTCTTAGGGCATATTCACGCGCCCACAAGCGCATCAACTGATGGCGATCGCTAATACTAAGGGGAATGGCTGTAGCTTGGATTGTATTCAGCCGTAGTCCGACTCGTTCACAAGCAGCTACTGCGATCGCTCGCTTGCTAGCCATGTTATTACCACACAATTGCACAATTGGAAAGCTAAACTTTCCTGATGCCTGCGACCATATTGCCGCTAATTGTTCTGCAACTTGCCGATGGGAAGTTACCAATTCTCCTGCCCTTGTCGATGGCTCGACAATCCCCGTAAGTCGCTCATCCAGATATTGCAACCCGATCAGATAGTGCAAAATCCGCTCGTCAATCTTCAGGGGACTGAGCGTGAGGGCACTACCTGTCCCCACTTCAATCAATCGCCACTGGCGCAAGGGGGCAGTAGGCATCAGGGCATTCCATTGTGATGGCTTTAAAGTAGCTAGCGCCAGACTGAAGGTTGGATAGGTGCGTTGTGAGTCACCCTGAGCTGTAGCACATAGTAAGGGAAAGGTAGCATCAAGCTCCATGCCAGCACACAACAACAGCACATCGCGCTCGAATGACGATAAGCCAAAGATGGTACACAACTGCTCTAATGCTGGAAGAGGTGAGACGTGAGCGGGGAAGGATGGAGGGGGTGAATGACGTTTTATCTCCTGTTCCTTGGCTTTTGCCTCAAGCGCTTCACGCACTGAAGCCAGTGCTGCCATTAAGTAGTGTTGGTTAACGTCTTGCCAATTGTTGGTTGCTGTACTCGTCATGTGATTACTACCCTTGGGCCAATATATTGTTCAAATGTTGGACTATTGGGGTCTGTATCTATATTCAGCAAACTTTCTGCACCGTCTACTTGCACACGCACGAGATACTCTCCGGGCTGCACTTGGCGAATGGGAACGGTAATGGAACGAGTATCAGCCTCCCGATATTGTGCTTCAAACACGTAAGCATCCGGCTCCTCTGATGAAATTTTGTTTATGAACAAAACAACCCGTTGATTTGAGCCAATCGTGACATCAACCTCGACTGATACATCGCCAAAAAAGCGATCGCTCATTCCCATCTCTAGGTTAGAGACACTCACTCCCGTAATCGTCGGACGCAACACAAAGGCCGCTACATTGGACTCCGTACCATCGGGAAGAGGTAAGCGTCCTTCTGATGTTGGATGAATCACTTGCAATCCCTGCACACCTGCTCGTAAACGGTGAGCCGGAATCGAGGAAAGATCTAACTTCATCTGAGTTTGACTGACATCTTGGGGCGTTGCCATCACGCCACAAACCCTGACTTGGGCATCATCCGCTTGCAGTTGCTTCCCCCGAATCATCAGCATACTGTCGGTTAGGATGGGTATAAACGCCCCTGCTTGTGATACGACTTCTTCAACCATAGGTTGATTAAGAGAAGCAACATACCGACGCGATCGCACCGGCAAGGCTCGTTTGGCTGGCTCCTCACCTTCAATCATTACTACACTGACTTTATACACCACCGATAGGACATAAGGCGTCTGGAAAAACGTTGACCAGATTTGGGAGAGTGATTCTATAGTCAGATCCATGGGGATAACCAATACCTGCGGAGTCTGTTGGGCCAGGTTAGAATCCCTCAAGAAGGTAAACGAGGAATTGGCCACAGTTTGGCGAATCGTCTCTGGCGATAAATTCCATTGATCATTGAGCGCACGCACAGCACTCCCTAGCATCCGTTGCGGTTCCAACTCATTATCATTGCCGTAGAAGCTGAGGATATAGTACAGATCTAACGCCGCTTGGCGCTTCGCCGTACTTCCTCTCGAATAAAATTGAGTCGCATCCGCATTATTCAACGCCGGATTAGCACTAACCTGATAAAGAAAGAGATTCACCCCAGTTTCTGGCGTTCCCTCTCCCAAGTTTTGGGGCCGTACTGTTGTTACCCTAGAACCCACTACATCGACCTGCACAGCCGATTGCAAGATTCGTTGCAGAGTTGCTGTGACTGTAGCAATAGCCAAATAGTTACTCATTTTAGGGTTTAGGTTAGTTACTAATTCTTTGTTGGCACATTAATAAAGAGAAAGATTGGTTTTCCCGTTTCGCTCTGCCCTAAAGTCATCTTAGAAGTACCGCACGGACGCTTTTCGCTCTTCGTCATAGATGGAAGAAACATTAGCTCCCCCAGCTCCTCCGCTCCCCCACTCCCCTGCTACTTTCTTACGAGTCATGACAGTATTGAAATTTCTTTCCAGAACCACAAGGGCAGGGTTCGTTACTACCTACTTTGGCAAAGGCAGTGTTAAAGGAAGGTAAGTTATCAAAATACCCAGCAGGCACAAAGTTATCCGTTAGAATTTGGGCTTGGTCAAAATTAGGGAGGGAATTGGACAATTGGTCAGTCATCTTTACTTCCCTTGCTCTTTCTATCAAAGGAAAGGAAAACTGATGATACTCTTGAATTAACTGAACTCTTGATATCAGTTCAGCTTCAGTCATGCCCTCTTCATTGGTTCCTATTATAATTGTATTACCTAAATTTAATGGGCATAAATAAATTTGCTTAAATATACTTTGAATTGTTTTTATTTTTTCGACATAGAAAGAAGTATTTTGAAGTAAATTTACAACAATCACTCCTTTCTTTGACAAACGAGATTGGCATAATTCATAAAACTCTTTAGTAGCTAAATAATAGGGCATATAGCCGTTACCCAGTACCACATCGATAAAAATCAGGTCGTACGGAACATCCGGATTCCCTTGCTTCAAATACTCCCGTCCATCTTGACAGATTACCCTCAGTCGCTCATCTAAGGGAATGCCAAAATACGTTTGAGCAACCTCTATTAAGGTGGAATCAATTTCACTACATTCAATTATGGCTTCAGGAAAGTAGTGGTGTAAAACCATTGGAATCCGACCCCCACCCAATCCCGCCATATAGATTCGTTTGGGCTTTTCTTGCCAAACCAATCCGAGCAGCGCCGCTTGGCTATAGGGTGAAACTAAATAAAGAGGGTCGTTTAAGTCTAGACGAGACTGCACTAAATTTGATGTGAAATCAGTCTGTCCCACTAGAACTAGAAGAATTTCTGATTTAAATTTTTGTACCGATATGAAATGGATACCAGAAGGTTCGCAAAAAATTGTTCCTTCTGGTAAATCCTTGAGCCAGCTAAGGCGTTGATTGATGGCTGAGCGATTTTTAGCGAGCCAAACGTTTGACTCCATCCCATGAGTGTTCACATGTTGCTCCTACGCACAAACTAAGCCGAGTTTTAAGGCTTTAACAATGGCTTGGGTGCGACTAGTAACTTTTAATTTCTCAAAGATTGCAGTCAGATGAGCTTTAACGGTAGCCACTGTAATGTAAAGATGTTGGGCAATTTCTTCGTTGGAAGCCCCTTGGACTAACCAATGTAAAACTTCCTGTTCTCGTTCTGTTAAATGAATGGCTTGGCAAGCTTGCAAGGAGCGTCCGGCATAGAAGTGAAACAAACGGAAAAAGTGAGTCGCGACTTCTGGTGCCAGATAAACTTCATTATTCATCACTGTTGCGATCGCATCATACAACTGATTAGCGATGCGGTCTTTAAACACGTACCCATAAGCCCCTGCCTGCATCGCCCGAAAAATCCATTCATCTTCCCGATGAGCAGATAAAACGAGTACCTTACCTTTATAAGGCAACTCTTGGAGACGAATTAACGCCGTCACGCCATCACTAGGAGGTATCTCCAAATCCAGTAAAATTAGTGCTGGATGTTGCTCCACAGCTAACTTTAACGCTTGCTCTACAGAAGCCGCTTCACCCACAATATCGAAGCGGAAGTCTCCATTATTGTTGTAAAAGCCAAGCAGGGTTTGTAACCCTTTGCGAAAATATTGTTCATCATCTACGAGCAAAATGGAAATGGGCTGTGGGGTGTTCATTGTCGTCGATACCCTCTCTCTCTTTAACCCAGGGAGCCTCTCACTGTTACAGGAATACACCATCACAAATAAAGTTTTTTAGCCTGCTGTAGTACTTATCGCCTGGTTCTGTGTTTTTTATGCAAGAACTCGACAACGAATTTCAGTCCTGCTACCGTGTGACGGCAGTTCCTCATCCGTGTGAAGTCTACAACCAACGTTGAGTGTCTTACTCTCCTCGTGATCATTAGTGATTGGTGATCTCAGTTCGTATTGGTTAAAGTGGAGGTTGTCGAGGTAGGGTAAACGAAAACTGTGCCCCACCACTCACCAGATTTTGAACCCACAGACGACCGTGATGATCGAGTATGATTTTTTTTGCGATCGCTAAACCCAATCCTGTACCCCCTGGGCGACGAGAATAAAAGGGTGTAAACGCCTGCCTCAAATCATCTTCAGAAAGTCCAGAGCCTTGATCAGACACTTCAATGAGTACTTCATCTCGAAAGACACTCCAGTTGCAAGTCACCGTCCCTGCTTGAGGGCTGAAATGCACCGCATTACTCAAAAGATTGTCAAAGACTTGCTTGATCTGCCAACGATCCACCACTAGAACGACAGGAGTTGTAGGATACTCAACCTGTAATTGTTTTTGCTCTAACCAGGGATGCAGCCCCTTAACACTCTCTGTCCAGATAGTTCGCAAGTCATGAGGGGCAACCTGGAGTTTAGCTTGCTGTCCACAGGAAAGCAAATCACTCAAGCTATTACTGAGTTCATTAACCGTTTCCCGAATGAGCATGGCCTGCTCTTTGAGTGTACTCGTAGGTGAACCCAAACAAAGATTTTCTGCGTAAAGACTAATCAAAGCTAAGGGATTGCGTAGCTGATGTTCTGCCCGCCGAACTACCTGCTCTAGCAGTTGAATTTCTGCCTGTTGGCGAGAACACTCCCGACACAGGACGAAGGAGTTCTTGAGATTTTGTGCCTGTAGTTCTACCCAGTGCTGCTGTTGCTCTGAAAGCAGAGTATCAGTCCACAGCAATAAATACTCAGGTTCAGAGTCATACAAGTCTAAAAGGCAAACAAAGGCCTTGAGACTACCCGCAGTCATGACTTCCCTCAGCGTCAAGGCTGGTAGAGACTCCAACAACCATTCCTCTGACTCTAAATTAGATAGCTCAGGTTGAGAGCCATCAACGTTGGGTGTGTATTGAACAATCGATTGGCGCTTTCCCAGGTTAGGCTCATTGTAAACAATCCAAGCCGCTACCACTGGCAACGCGATCGCTAATTGTTCAAGTTGCTGTTGGCATATACGCTGAATATCAAATGGGCAGGGGGTGGATGGAGAATAGCGATGGGAGAAACGGGGGGATTGTTCTATCGCTAATGGTTGTCTGCTCCCCTTGATCGGTTCTGTTTTCACTGGTCAAATTTGTCCAATGTTAATAAAATTGACTCTGAATTTAATAGAAATTTAATAAGTTTGATGTAGCTTAACCCAGCTATCAATGAGTAGTTTTTAACATTTATTTTTTCACCGCTTCAGATTATTCAAAGTCTTCAAAGATTTATCCAGAGTTTAAAGTTTTGTTTAACTTTCTCTCCCAGGAGTATCTTCTATTTAAGGGAGAAGATTCTACTCTAGACCTGTCCATAGCTCAAGCAAGGTATATCACATAAATCTTTAAAATTTCGACCAAAGTCTAATAACCAGCAGGTTAGCAATATCTCTAATCTATACCTGTACTATCTACCGACCCAGTCTCATGATCCCTGCTGTTGCCCAAACCTTGGCAAAAATCCTGGCTGGGGGAACGTCTCTCATCGGTACTGAGCAAATTGATTTCAATCACCCTGGTTGGCGCAAGAACAATGGACCAGGGCTAAACCTGTACTGCTATGATTTACGAGCCAGCAGCCAAGTGCAGCCATCAGAGCGGCATGTAGAGTCCAGTAATGACCGTCGGCAACCGCAGGTGACGACCGTAAACGGCTCAACAACCTGGTTTGATGTGTCGTTTCTGGTGAGTGCTTGGGATCATACAGCTCTAGGAGAACAGCGCCTGCTATCTGAAGCTTTGATGCTGCTGTTGCAGCATTGTTGCCTCAAAGAAGAATGGCTTGCGCCTGAACTATGTGGATACGGCAATTTGCTGCTAACCGTTTCTACCGTTCATCCCACTGATACAGTCGCTTTGTGGAGTGCTTTGGGTGTCCCCTTACGCCCAGCTTTATATATCACAGTAACCATACCCATCAAGTTGCACAACACTCCACCTCACTCAGAACTCTACCTTGCAAAAGGTGTGACTGACCCCGACCCCCTAAAGGCAAGGTTGTAACCTGCCTTGATTTAACCTACTACCCCACACAGGAAAACCACCGATGGCAAGACTAGATTATTTTGCTCCTGGTGTATACGTCGAAGAAGTTGACCGAGGTAGCCGCCCAATTGATGGTATACAGACCAACATTGCGGGATTTATCGGCTTTACCGAGGATATACGCGGTGATGCTGAACCGTTCAAACCCATGTTGGTGACCAATTGGAACCAGTACCTACAGTACTTTGCCAAACAAGGCTCCGATGGCTTCACCAACTTTAATGCTTACCTGCCCTTTGCGGTCAATGGTTGGTTTTTAAATGGAGGAGGTCGCTGTTGGGTGACGAGCATCGGCACCCAACTTCCCGGTACCCCCTCACCGCCTCCAGAGGAAACGGGTTTAAAGATTAAAACATCTGGCAACCGTCCCGCTTTGCGCTTCAGCATGAAGCCTGAAGAAGTGGAAAATGGGCGAGTTGAGGTGAAAATCCTTCCGGGTGAACCCAGCCCTCCACCTGAAAATTCAGATTCAGAAGAAGAACCCCCCTTCAACAGTGGGGAATTCTTTTCAGTCGTGATTAGCCGGGATGGGGAAGAACTAGAACGGTACGAGCACCTAACCATGAACCAAGAACCCCAATCTGGGGTAGCTAGTTACGTGGTAACGGCACTCCAAGAGTCTGAGTATGTAACTGTAGCCGACTTGTCCCAATCCGGACTACCTCTGGCTCGACGACCTGCCAATGGCCGTTTTGAAGTGAGTCTGCCACCGATCGCAACTAGTCCAGAGCGGTTGGCGCAAAATGTACAGGGGGTACAGAATGACCGTACCGGCATCCAAGGT
>JBFLZA010000154.1:0-14779 GCA_040756535.1 Cyanobacteriota bacterium | reverse complement strand
GAGCTGGGGAGCTGGGGAGCTGGGGAGCTGGGGGGAAAGATTTTCAGGTGTTCTAGTGTATGCAGTTCGCGACGGCGACATAATTCATAATTCATAATTCATAATTCATTCAGCCCATTACCTGCGGCCAAGTGGTGACAATAAAGATAACGACAGCGGTGAACGCTAACAATCCTTCAATCAAATTGCCAATCAGCGAACCCACGACAACCCCTACACCAGCTTTAACCGACTGTTGAGTTCTTTCTCCTACAGGCAACTCGCGTCGATAGAGAAACTCACCAACAATTGCTCCTAACAATGGGCCAACCAAAATCCCCAACAAAGGCCCGCCAATCAGCCACGCTGGTAGAAGGCCGAAAAACCCAAGCACTAGTCCCACAATTGCCCCGATTTGTCCCCATCGGCTGGCCCCCGCCTGTCTTGCTCCCCAGTAGGTCGCTAACAATTCTACGCCTGCGCTGAGAATCAAAATGGCAAATATACCGATTAGGGGTGCCCAACTGACATCAAACCCGCGAGCGATCGTCCAAACCACAATTGCACCTAAAATCAAGCTGGGGCCAGGAATGCCAGGAACAACCGCTCCGACAACGCCCACCAGCATGACGGCTATCAGTACCCAATAAAGAATGACCATATTTCCTTATCTTTCAGCAGCAACCTCACCTGCAAAGCGGCTAAGGGTTTCTGCCAGTTTATCAGCAATTCCCTCTATCCAATTCTCATCTTGTTGAGTGTAGCTGCGGGGGGCATTGGCTCCTAAAATTAGCACTCCCTGCTCACCGATAGGTTGGCAAATCACGCCCTGGGTATTTTCTGGCAAATAGTCGAATTCAATTCGCCCTGGATAGAGTTTGAGGTTAACCAGGTAAACCGGTTTTTGTTTTTCTAGTACCCGTTGTAAAATCGCTCCCGGTTTGACTTCGGGATTAACGCCCAAAATCCCTCGCCGCAACAGCACTTTGCCTTGATAGAAAACGACTAGCGATCGCGTCACTGTGTTGGTTAGCAACAAATGTGACGCCCAAGCTAGTTCCGTTTTCACCTCATCCGGCAGTTCTGGTGCCAGTTCAAAACCCTGCTCCCCGATCAACTGCACTGCTTCAGGCGATCGCGGCTGCACTTGCTGCCACAGTAAGCCAGTCAAAATCAATACGGCACATACAATTACCCCCAGAGCATCTGAACGAGCTTGAGCATCTGTTAGCTGAGGTGTAAGCAACCGATTCACCAGCAATAGGAAACCTGCAACACCTCCAACAACAAAGGGTAGCTGCCGCAGTACGTAGTTTTGATCGGGTTTAGCCATGAGTAATTGATTAAAAATTAAAAAAGGAAGCTCAATTTATTTTTAATTTTTAATCTTGTTGCTATTATTCCTCCCCTGGTTCAATAATTCGTTGGAACAAATAACCCGTTCCTCGGGCTGTGAGAATCAGCTCCGGATTGCTGGGATCATCTTCCAATTTCGCCCGTAGCCGTGAAATGTGGACATCCACCACACGAGTATCGACATGGCGTTCCGGCGTGTAGCCCCAAACTTCCTGCAAAATCTCTGAACGCGAGAACGGCTCTCCCGATCGACTTACCAAGAGTTCCAAGAGACTGAACTCCATACCCGTGAGCCGGATGCGCTCATCTCCCTTGTAAACTTGCCGTTTGTTGGTATCAATTTTGATGCTGCTGACATGAATAACGCCAGAACTGGGAATTCCGGAAGCTCCAACTTTGTCAACCCGTCTGAGAACGGAGCGAATCCGGGCTTCCAATTCTTTAGGAGAAAAAGGCTTGACAACATAATCGTCAGCACCCAGCTCCAAACCCGTAATTCTGTCGGCAACATCCCCCAAGGCAGTTAGCATAATGATGGGGACATCGGATTCCTTCCGCAACTCTTGGCAGACACCGTACCCATCAAGCTTGGGCATCATAACATCTAAAACGACCAAGTCAGGGTCAGCGTTGCGAAAAGTTTCTAGGGCTTCTTCGCCATCAGCCGCCGTGACGACATCATAGCCAATCATGGAAAGGCGCGTTTCCAAGATGCGGCGGATACTAGCTTCGTCATCGACAACGAGAATTTTTTCCTTATGATTTTCCAACTGACTCAGTACTCCCAAAATAGGCTCAGTAAATTGTTAATTTATCAGTACTCTATCTCTAAAATATAACGCTGTACGAAGATTGTTTAAGAGTTAAAGGTTTGCCTCTCCCTGAACGGTCACCTTCCTTAACAATTTTTTAATCAATAAGAATTTTTTCATAGTTTTTAAAGTTAGATCTGGGAATGGCAAAGCCTAAATCGGTATATATATGTAACCAATGTGGGGAACAGTCCTCACAATGGTATGGGAAATGTTCAGCCTGTGGCACCTACAACTCCCTCGAAGAAGAAATCTTATCATCAACCTCTACCAAGTTGAATCGAGGTGGCTGGCAATCTAAGAGCCGTCCTCAATACCAGTCAGGCAGTAAAGGCCCGGCTCAGCCCCGCTCATCACTCAAGTTCTCCGATATTTCCAATAATGTCCAGATGCGCTTTGCCTCCGGCTATGGGGAACTTGATCGAGTATTGGGCGGGGGAATCGTCCCTGGTTCTTTAGTATTGATTGGTGGTGATCCAGGGATTGGAAAATCAACTCTCCTGCTTCAAGTCGCCAATCAACTCGCAAATGAACACCGCATTCTCTATGTCTCTGCCGAGGAGTCGGGACAACAAATCAAGCTGCGAGCCTCAAGACTGGGAGTGGAGGGGACAGGAGGGGAGGAGGAAACGTCTAACGGTGGACCGAAAAAGAAGGGTAAATCTGCGGAATCAAAAACTCAAGACGGGCATCGGAGTCATTCTTCTCCAGAAACAAAATCTCAACCCACAGAGGCAAATCTCTATGTGCTGGCAGAGACGGATTTGGAAGAGATTCTGCGGGAGTTGGAATCGCTCAAACCGCAGGTGGCGGTGATTGATAGTATCCAAACCCTTTATTTTGCGGCCCTGACTTCTGCTCCTGGTTCTGTGGCGCAGGTGAGAGAATGTACATCAGCACTGATGCAGCTAGCTAAGCGGGAGAACATCACACTACTGATTGTGGGACACGTTACCAAGGAAGGCGCGATCGCAGGGCCAAGAGTATTAGAACACCTCGTTGATACGGTACTGTATTTTGAAGGCGATCGCTTCGCCTCTCACCGCCTGCTACGTTCTGTAAAAAACCGTTTCGGTGCCACCCACGAAATTGGCATTTTTGAAATGGTAGACAAAGGCTTGCAGGAAGTGGCGAATCCTTCTGAGCTGTTTTTAGGCAACCGAGATGAAATGAGTCCCGGTACTGCCACTGTCGTCGCTTGTGAAGGCACTCGCCCGATTGTTGTAGAGTTGCAAGCATTGGTCAGTCCTGCGAGTTACGGTGCCCCTCGTCGCTCTACTACAGGTGTCGATTACAACCGATTACAGCAAATTCTCGCGGTGCTGGAAAAGCGGGTAGGAATTCCCTTATCGAAATTAGATGCCTATGTCGCCTCGGCTGGGGGGTTGGGAGTTGAAGAACCGGCGGCTGATTTAGGAATTGCGATCGCCATTGTGGCCAGTTTTCGCGATCGCATTGTCGATCCCCGCACCGTCATGATCGGGGAAGTGGGCTTAGGGGGACAAGTGCGGCTGGTTTCTCAAATGGAACTCCGCCTCAAAGAAGCCGCCAAGCTGGGCTTTAAACGAGCCATTATTCCCAAAGGGCAAACCTTACCTGATGTGGGCTTGGAAATCATTCCAGTCAGCAGAGTCCTTGATGCGATTATTGCTGCCTTGCCTGGGGGCTTACGTCAGAATCTCGATGAAGACAGTGATGATGAGATGATCGAAAATTAATCCGGTGCGATCGCTCTTCACGAATTTTCCTAAATGTTTTGTTGGGTTGAATCCGCACTTTGATTGAGAGTAGGGGGGGCAGCTGCACAAAAAAATAGTTCTGCTTGCCTTTGTTCCCCACTCCCTGGGTTAATGGAATTAATCGGCATTCAAAAATTCCAGATAGGAATAACTTAATTCCTTCACCGCCAAGTCATAAAATTGTTTTCCATGTTCCGGCGTTGCCAATGCTGGATTGGAACCCATGCGTCCATCGGGATAGCGTCGTCGAAAATCAACTGCGCCGTAGATGTTATGTCCAGAACCAACGAGAGCGACTAAAGGGGCGTTCTTAACCGCTTCAGGATAGATATACTGAGTCAGAGCAATTTCGCTAGGCGTAGCATGGGAACCTTCTTGGTTGCCGTACAACTCTTTTGCTAATTTATAAACCGAGGCACAAGTAAACCAATTAGCGACACGGCACTGCACCCGCTCCCCATTAGGAATGTTTAAATCGGTTAAGTGATCGTAGCTTTCCGAAAAAGCCGCTTTCAGCGTGGCAATATTACCCCCATGACCATTAATAAAGAAAAACTTTGTAAATCCCCCTCGAGTCAAGCTAGTGAGATAATCTCGAACGAGTTGGATTAACGTGCTAGGTTGCAAGCTGATGGTGCCCGGAAACCTTGTATGATGCAGTGCCATTCCCACGTTAATAGTGGGCCCCACTATGGCATTTGTAGCTTCGCCAACCCCTTTTGCGATCGCTTCTGCACAAATCGCATCTGTCCCAATTAACCCCGTTGGTCCATGTTGCTCAGTCGAACCAATCGGCAAAATAATTCCTGTAGATCGCTCCAGGTAAGCCTCAACCTCTGTCCAAGTACTCAAATGTAGCAGCATTATCATTTAGTCCCACATCAATATCGAAAGGCTCTGTATGCTCAGTAGACGATGGCACACAGAGAGTCGCGCACTAGGTTTGCTTTAACCCTTGCTCCTCGGTTGAGCAGTTCGCGACCTATAAAAAAGCTGGCGATGCACTTATTGCCCCAACCCTTCAGTAGGATTGGAGACCGATAAGTAATTAAGCTGACGTAGATCACCCTGAGATATGCAACCTGTAAGACAGATGAAGGAAGAGGGCTGTGGTTGGCAGCCCCCTGGTTTATTCTGTCAACCCCTCAATTTGTCATACTAATCGTATGACATGTATTACACTTTGAGCATATTATTTCAATCAGCTACTCTCAGCAACAAAGTTGAGCAAAAATTATTAAGTCTTAAAACACTTCTGGTTACGAGCTTGTGTAAAGCTGTACTAAGAAGGCATATACTCCCTCAGCATTCTTTTTCTCTCACTAAAGGAATTGTTTTGGTGTATACCTTGCGTTAGAACTTCACTAACTGATTACTTAATTTATGCTTTCTCTCGATCTACCGCAGAGTCCTAACCGTCCAGAACTGGCTCAAGCGACACGAGTTCTGATTGTGGAAGACGAAGATTTAATTCGGGAAATGCTTGTCCTTGCTCTTGAAGAAGAAGGCTACGAGGTGACCACGGCCGTTGATGGGCGTACAGCACTAGCACTTTTTCAAGATTCCGAGCCAACTGACCGGGAGTTTCCTTTTGATTTACTCATATTGGATCTGATGCTGCCTCAGATCAATGGTTTAGATCTGTGTCGCTTGTTACGTTACCAAGGGAATTATGTCCCGATCTTAATTCTCAGCGCCAAAGCCAGTGAAACAGACCGCGTGTTGGGGTTGGAAGTTGGTGCAGATGACTACCTCACCAAACCCTTCAGCATGAGAGAACTCATTGCTCGCTGTCGTGCCTTACTGCGTCGCCAACGCTTAATTACTCAACCTCAAACCGCTGTGCTGCAAATGCGGGATATCGTAGTCTATCCCCAAGAATGCCGAGTGACGGTTCGGGGCAAAGAAGCTAACTTATCCCCAAAAGAATTCCGGCTTTTAGAATTATTTATGAGTTATCCCCGCCGGGTTTGGTCGCGTGATCAGTTAATCGATCAGGTTTGGGGGCCAGATTTTTTAGGTGATACGAAAACAGTAGACGTTCATATTCGCTGGCTGCGGGAAAAATTAGAACTAGACCCTAGCCAACCCGAATACTTGATTACAGTTCGGGGTTTCGGCTACCGATTTGGTTGAAGGTTAGACGTTGGAAAGTTAGAAAGTTGGAAGGTTAGAACCTGGGATGCTTCACAGAGGCAGTTGAAACGTTAAAATATACAAACCTTCAACCTTCCAACCTGCAAACCTTCAACCTTCCAACGATTAAAGATGACCCTACTGGCATTTTTACTGGGTCTAGCTGTGGGAATCGGGTTTTGGATTTGGCAGCGACGACGATTTCAAAGGCAGCTGGGTCAAATGTTGGGGGCATTGGAGACGAATGCCTCTAGTGCCGCAATGCCTGTCGTTTCTCGCTTGCGCCAGGAAATTACGCTGGCGAATCAGCATAAGACAAAGCTTGAGGAAAAACTGCAAACCGGACGGCGATTGCTAGAGGTAGCACCGATAGGATATTTGCAGGTAGATGAAGAAAATCGCTTGCTCTGGTGTAACGAGCAGGCGCGTCAGTTATTACAGATTGACCGCTGGGAACCCACACAGCTGCGCTTGCTACTGGAATTGGTGCGTTCCTATGAACTGGATCAACTCATTGAACAAACTCGTCGGCAGCAACAACCCGCTATTCAGGAGTGGGTGTTTCACCCACCTTGCTTGGATGGGGCAGCCATGAGCGAGGTGCGATCGCTAACGTTGCGAGCGTCTAGTTGGCCCCTTCCTCAGGGACAAGTGGGTGTCTTTCTGGAAAATCGGCAACCGTTGGTTGAACTTTCCCAGTCTCGCAATCAATGGGTTTCTGATTTAGCCCACGAACTGAGAACGCCTCTAACTTCAATTCGCTTAGTGGCAGAAGCGTTGCAGGGGCGTCTCGAAAATCCGGCCCTTCGTTGGGTTGAGCAACTGCTGCATGAAACCAATCGGCTGATTAACCTTGTCCAAAATTGGCTAGAACTGAGCAATCTAGAGAAAAACCCCAGCAAAAGTCTCACTTATCAATTAGTAGAACTGCGGTCTTTAATTCAATCCGTCTGGCAAACTCTAGAGCCATTAGCCCAGCAAAAACAGTTGTGTCTTGCCTATTTAGGAGCAGACAGCATCTGGCTCAAAGCGGATGAAGCCCGCCTTACCCAAGTTTTCCTCAATTTATTCGATAACAGTATTAAACATAGTTCCTCCCGAGAAACCATTCGGGTCAAAGTGACGGAGTTGCAAGCAGAAGCGATCGCTGATGAAGCCAGCAGCGATCCCCAGTCGGATAGCAATGGTTCACGCTCTTTAATTCAAATCGATATCATTGACGCCGGCACTGGCTTTTCCGAATCCGATTTACCTCATGTGTTTGAGCGACTTTACCGGGGAGATGCTTCGCGGCAAAAGCGGCAAGGTACCTCGGAGACGTTAACCTTAGCAGGGAGCAGTGGTAGTGGCTTAGGGCTTTCGATCGTACAGCAAATCATCCTGGCTCACGGCGGTACCGTTCAAGCTAGAAATCATCCAGAAACAGGAGGTGCCTGGTTACAAATTAAACTACCCGATCACAAAAATTTACGTTAAGTTAACGATGATTTGCTATCACTGTAGGTAGTCGCTATTACTCTCCCTGTTTTGTACTAAGGCATTTGAGGTGAGTCTATCTTCTGCTAGTCCCAATTCCGAGCGTCTTCATTTTGAACGCAGCCTCAGGCGCTTAGAGCAAGATGTTTTGCGAATGGGCGCTTTGGTGGAAAACGCATTTCGCCTATGTCACCAAGCCCTATTCTGCCAAGACTTAGAAGCCGCTCAAGCCCTTCCGTTACTCGATAAACAAATTGACCGCTACTATCGCCAAATCGAATTAGACTGTGCCACGCTAATGACGCTGGAAGCTCCTGTGGCTCAGGATTTACGCCTCCTCAGTGCTTTTATGCAACTGGTGCGGGATTTGGAGCGTATTGGTGATTATGCCGAGGATTTAGGGGAAATTGCCCTCAAACTCTTGCCTTATCCTCCTCATGCTTGTCTACCTGAAATTGAGGTCATGTCTCACCACGCTCAGGCCATGCTAGCAGCGAGTTTGCTGGCATTGGCTGATTTAGATGCTAGCGCTGGACAAGCCATTAAAACTCTCGATGATAAGGTTGATCAGGCATACGAGCAGGTCTACCAAACTCTGGCATTTCAGCGAGATGTTAAAGGTGTCGTTGAGCCTATTCTCTTGCTAGTGTTAGTGATTCGGCACTTGGAACGCATGGCTGATCATGCGACAAACATTGGTCAACGAGTGACTTACATTGTCACAGGTCACCGCTAAAGGAATTTATGAATTATCAATGTTGAATTATAAATCGTTCAAACTTCACGGGTGAGCAGGATATTTGTACAGACATTCCGGGGGAACTCACCTTAATGTTGCCCAACTCGGACAAGTCCAGTTTTGGAGGTGAACTCTAACCCTGTCTGGGATTGAGGCGTTATTCATGATTTATAATTCACAATTAATAATTAGGTTCAACCTGCCTATTTAACCTCAAGATTACCTAAAGCTTACCTGTTGCTAAATTTCTAGCCCTAATATCAAAGCTAAATTCTTAGTGTTTTTCCACTAGACGCCGCTGCTATTAAGTAAGCAACTCTAAACATGACATGGCTCTCAAACGTCGCAACTTCTTATTGTTCCTGGGAGCTAGTGCTGGTAACGTGGCGCTGGGTTCTCTCCTAACCGCTGGCAAGACATTTTCGATGCCATTTACCAAACCCGACTCAACAGAGCGTCTAGTGGGTAATGGACTTAGCTTTGAACCCATTCAGGGGCCTCTGCCTCTGCCAACGGATAAGGTAGAACTGACCCAACAATTGTCAGAGAATTATAACTATTACGAAATTAAAGATGATCTGGTGTTACCAGAGAATTTCACCTATGACGTAGTTGTGACTTGGGGTGATCCGGTCGGTGACTCTCGCTTTGGTTATAACAATGACTACCTCTCCTTTGTAAAAACGGGTGAAAGAGAAGGATTCCTAACCGTAAACCACGAATATATTAGCGCCAAGCCCTGGATACAGACTTACAAGCAGGTTATTGGGAAGCCTTTGCCCTTCGAGCAAGTGGAAGCGGCTGTCAAAGCGGTGGGCAAAGATGGACTGAATGCTTTTGCCTTGCCCGATAATGATGCCATCAAAGGTGCAATTCGGGAAATTTCCCAAGAAGCACTGATCGATTTGGGGCTTTGTGTGATCTCAATTCGCCGCGATACAGATGGTAAATGGGTGCGAACCCATTCTAAAGCTGACCGCCGTGTGACAGGGATTTCCGGTTTAGAAGATGGGCATTACCTCAAGGCAACTGGGCCGGCAGTGGCAGTATTCCGCAAGCAAAAGGTTCAAGGTTATACCGATAAATTAGGCGATCGCATAATTGGCACCTTTAGTAATTGTGCGGGTGGCACTACCCCTTGGGGCACTGTCTTTAGTGGTGAAGAAAACTTTCAAACCTACGTCTCAGAACTGGTTAACGCCGATGGCAGTTCCCTCGATCCCAGTACAAAGAACTTCCACATCGATGAAGCAGAAATCGGGGGGTTGGGGAATGTATTTGGACTGGCGGGTAACAAATACGGCTGGATGGTGGAAATCGATCCTGCAAATCCTAACGACTACGGCACAAAGCACACTTGGCTGGGACGCTACCGTCACGAAGCGGTAGGGATACGTGCACAGGTGGACAAGCCGTTAGTATTTTACTCAGGATGCGATCGCAGAGGCGGACACCTATACAAATTCGTGAGCAAAGGTGTTGTTCGCAACCTCAAAGACAAAGCCAATTCCCAGCTTCTGGAACAAGGGATGCTCTATGCCGCGAAGTTGAATCCTGATGGTACGGGTAGCTGGATTCCCTTACAACCCAGTACCCCAGTGAATCCAGAATTGCCCAGCGTTGTCGCGGGTGGTATGATTCCTTTACCCAAGCGTCCCGAAGGTGGCATTTTCAAGGTCGAGAAAGACGAAGACATAACGCGCTTCAAACAGCAGTACAAAACATTGGGCGACCTCTATAGGGGTAATGCCGCAGAAAAACAAGGAGCAATCCTTATCGATGCCCACTTCGCTGCCAATGCTGCCGGAGCAACCGCTACCGCCCGTCCGGAAGATACAGAGATTGCCCCTGATGGTTCACTCTACATTACCTTCACCTCCGGCTCTCCGGGAGGTGAGGGGGGGCCCGATAACCGGATTTTCACAGGGCCGAAGGGAGAAACGCCCTATGAGTATGGCTGGATTATGCACCTGATCGAAGAGGGCAATCAGCCAGAAGCAATGATTTTCAAGTGGAAAATGCTGGCTTTAGGAGGTGAACCTACTGATGGGGGAGCCGGTTTTGCTAATCCTGACAACCTCTTAATTGACAAAAGTGGGAATATCTGGATGGTTACAGATATGTCTTCGGATAAACTCAACAAAGCTGTGCCTCAAGGTCGCCTTGATCAGGAAGGGAATGCGATCGACTTGCGAGGTGTCTTTGGCAACAACGCCATCTGGTTTATTCCTACCTCCGGTGCCAATGCTGGTAATGCATATCTATTTGGCTACGGGCCCATGGAGTGTGAAGCGACGGGGCCCTTCTTCACTGCTGATGAACAAACTCTGTTTCTATCAATCCAACACCCAGGAGAAATTAATGGCATTCGCACCGAAGGGGAAGAAAGCTATGAAGACCGTCTGATTTCAGTACGGACTCCGGATGGGCAAGAATTTATGCAAAATCGCCGAGTTCCTATTGGTTCCAACTGGCCCAATAAAGCTGGAAACGCTCCCCCAAAACCAGCGGTTGTTGCCATTTACCGTTCTGATTTTAAGGCAATTACGACTCTTTGAAAATAGCTAGATTCTCACGAAGAAACTAACCTGGCTCTTTGTTATATCGGCATAGAAATGTTTAATAAATCAAATTAATCCTATTTTGACTAAGTTGTGGTATTAGTTTTGACAATCAAAAAAAATTTTTAACCTAGCAGCTTTGATACAAAAAGGTGATAGAACTTAGTAGTGTTGCGGTAGTATCTAATACAAACGAGAACACTGTGGCTGATTAGTCCAAGTTTCGTGCTTTTATATCATTTATTAGGTGTGAGGATTAGCAGGCATTATGTCAACACTTTTCTGGAAAGCTTTAAAACTCAGCCCAGCTCTATTAGGAGCTTCTTTACTCTTTGCCAGTAGCGCCTATGCCCAAAAGAGCGCTCCCGATCAGACAGTAGCGAATTCTACCGAAATTGCTGTTGTCCCTTCAACGGATCAGCCTCAAACTCAAGTCGTTGCTAGCAGCACCCCAGCTAAAATCACTTCTGAGCAACCAGTAGCGATCGCCACTAGCTCATCAGTAGTTCCTTCAGAAAGCTCTATTGCAGCCTCAACTGATCTGATCTCAAATCCAGCCACAGAAACAAAAATTTCTCAACTGACTTCTTCAGAAGGCAGCGCCCAGGAGAACAGCGCCGACAACACCCTGGCTCAACAAGTACCTGCTACAGGCAACAGCACCTCAAACTCTACCGAGGTGTTGGAACAAATCGAACAATACCAACAATTCGATGGTGGTAGTAGCCAATCCCAACAAGACAACGGTGGCACTGATGTTAACGCCCTCGACCAAGTCACCAACGTCACCCAACTCAGCGATGTCAGACCAACCGACTGGGCGTATGAAGCACTACGCTCTTTAGTAGAACGCTACGGTTGTATTGCAGGTTATCCCGATGGTACCTACCGGGGCAACCGGGCGCTGACCCGCTATGAATTTGCGGCGGGTTTGAATGCTTGTTTGCAGCAAATTGAGCGTTTGATTGCCACTAGCACAAGTGAGTTTGTTACTCGGTCAGACTTAGAAACGCTGCAGCGACTCGTGGATGAATTTAGAGCAGAACTGACAGCCTTGGGGACACGGACCGATACCTTGGAAGGGCGAGTGGCGTACTTAGAAGACCGTCAGTTCTCCACAACCACCAAGCTCAAGGGAGAAGTCATCTTTGGCGTGGCTGATGCCTTGGGTGATGAAGTTGCTCTTGCTTCGCCTAACCCTGGTCCGAATTCTGACTTGGATGTCAATACGATCTTAGGCTACCGGGCGCGTCTGAACTTTGAAACAAGCTTCACCGGGAGAGATCGCCTGCGGACTCGTTTGGAAGCTTCAAATATCACTCCATTCGATAGAGAAGTTACCGGTACGAACATGACTCGCTTGTCATATGACGGTAACAACAACAGCGACGTCGAGATTAGTGAGTTGTGGTATCGCTTCTTTTTAAGCAAGAATCTCGTCGTTCAAGTTGACGCTACTAGGGGCGAGTTCAATGACACTGTGATCAATACAGTCAACCCCTTATTTGAAAGTAGTGGCAGTGGCTCTATTTCCCGCTTCGGGCGCTTTAACCCGATTTACCGAGTGGGCCAAGGCGCTGGAGCATCGGCAACTTACAACTTTAGCGATGCCTTAGGTCTATCGGTCGGTTATTTTGCTAATGATGGCGAAAATCCTGCTGAGAAAAACGGGCTTTTTGATGGAAATTATTCTGCCATGGCTCAGTTAACCTTGGGTGCTGGTGAGTTCGCCACTTTGGGTTTGACCTACGTCCATTCGTACTACCGGGGTGGCGATGTTAACGTTACAGGGTCTACAGGGAGCGAATTCGCTCGTCGCCCCTTCGGTAATGATGTCGCTACTTCCACTAACTCCTATGGTGTAGAAGGAAATCTAAGATTCGGTTTCCTTTCAGTTGGAGGTTGGGTCGGGTATCAAGACGCTGAAGCCGAAGCGACTGCACTCGCTGGTTCTGACGCAGAAGCTTGGAACTGGGCTGTCAACGCTGCGCTGACAGACTTTGGTACCAAAGGCAGTATGCTGGGTGTCGTGTTTGGGATGCCGCCCCGCGCCCGTGGAAATGATGTTGCAGCTCGTCGCGACCTCGATACCTCATACCACTTGGAAGCCTTCTACCGCTTTAAGTTGAATGACAATATCGCGATCACTCCCGGTGTATTGGTGCTGTTCAACCCAGAACACAACGATGCCAATGAAAACATATATGTAGGAACTATCCGAACCACCTTTACCTTCTAGTCACGACTTCACCAAACCCCTACGGGGCGGGAATCGGGAATCGGGAATCGGGAATCGGGCAATAGCGTCTAGCCCCGAAACATGAGAGTTAGAGGCTCCGCCCTCTATAGGGCGATTGTCTGGGTCGGGATTAGAATCCCATTCGGTGACCGTCCCGACTCCCCACTCCCGACTCCCCACTCCCTTCTTCAATTAACTCCGTGAGGAGAAGTACTGGAAATTTCCTTGAGGGCATTTCTCTTCATCCTGTTGCAAAGCTGAATAAAAGCATTGACATTCCCACCCCGACCAAGGGTGGTTTTTTTTTGGCGAGACTACTGGCTTTCAAAATTTCTCGAAATATGCGTAATACACGGTAAAACCAGGAGTGGGAGAAAGTCCTGATGTCTTACCTGGCTTCGGTAAAGGTAGTTATCCCCCCCATCTGGAAATTCTTGACGACTCTATTCGATCCATTCGGGAGCGCTACTTCAAACGAATCAAGTTAGGTGTGAGAAGAAAGCAATGTCAAAACTGCTCTGGACGATTCTCAAAGCGTTTCCCATTCTCTTGGGCGCTATTTTGGGAACTATAAATAGTGCTCAAGCCACCCAAGATGCGATCGCAAAAGCACAAGTTGTACCTACCCAAACCAATCCTGCTAACCTTAGCGAACTAACCGCTTCTGTAAAACTTAACGCCGCAACAGACAATCAACCGTCTCCAACTCAAGTTACTGCCAGCAGCCCCTCAGTTACCCAAAGCCTTGCTGAATCAACAGTAGCTATCAGTACCCGTCAAGTTACAACTCCAACTGAAAGCACTGTTGAAGCGGCTATTGAACTGCCTCCGACTAGCAATCTTCAACCCTCTGTTGCTCAACAGACCCCTTCAGATACCAGCACCCAGTTGAACCGCACTGATAATCTCCTGAGTCAGCAGGTACCTGCCGCAGACCGTACCCCCTCAGAAGTGTTGCAGCAAATTCAACAATATAACAATAGTGCTGGCTCTCTCGACCAAGTGACCAACGTCTCCCAACTCAGCGATGTCCAACCGACCGACTGGGCTTATGAAGCGCTGCGCTCTTTGGTAGAACGGTATGGTTGTATTGCAGGTTATCCTGATGGTACCTTCCGGGGCAACCGGGCGATGACCCGCTATGAATTCGCGGCAGGATTGAATGCTTGCTTGCAGCAAATTGAGCGGGTGATTCAATCAAGTACTGAAAGCTTTGTCACCAAGCAAGACTTAGAAACGCTTCAGCGACTTGTTGCTGAATTCAGGTCGGAACTGACGACTTTGGGGACAAGGGTTGATCGACTTGAAGGCCGAGTAGCATTCTTGGAAAACCATCAGTTCTCCACAACAACTAAGTTACGAGGAGAAGCCGTTTTCGCTGTCAGTGATCTCTTTGGTGGTAAAGATGCTGCCGGCAACGATTATGCACGAGATGAGACAGTGTTTCAAAACCGGGCGCAACTCAACTTTAATACCAGCTTTACGGGGAAAGACCTGTTGCGAACTCGCCTGCAAGCCGGTAACGTCACTGAATTCGGGCCTCTGAGAAGTTTTTCTCCCGCTGTGGCAGGTACCAACATCACCCGCGAGGGTCGATTTGGTTTCCAAGATGATAGTGAAAACGCTATCAAGCTGGATAAATTGTTCTATCGCTTTCCGGTTGGCGATGTAGCCCAAGTCTATCTGTTTGCGAATCAAGGCAAGTTTGACGATTTTGCCAATCTTTCTAACCCTGGGTTTGA
>JBFLZA010000153.1:0-14799 GCA_040756535.1 Cyanobacteriota bacterium | reverse complement strand
CTAGGGGATAGGGCTTGCCGTAGACTTTTTTATAAAAGCGATCGCTGAAGTAGGTAAAGCGCTGTTTGTATTCCGCTTCGTCACAGATTAACGCCCCAGCATTTCCAGCCTCAATGTATCGCCCTTCGGGTAACGGGTTGGGGAGCTTGCGCTTGGCAACAAACGGATAGGCGGCTTCGGCTAAGTCCCAGTTGAGGTCGTGGTTGCCGGGGACGATAACGACGCGGCTGGGGTCGAGTCCGTAGCGTTTCACTAGCTTATCCACCAATTCAAAGGCGGCTTCGTACTCATCCTCGGTGGAACGGTTAGCAATATCGCCGGAAATCACCAGGTAGTTGAGCTGCTTGATGTGGAGGTTCTGGGTGAGGTCAGTAGCAAGTTGGGAAAAGTATCGGTTTGCCTGCTCGACAGTGCCCAGGTGGATGTCAGACAGGTGGAGGATACGGATACAGTTGTCGGAGTCTGCCATGTACTGCTGGTGGTCTTGGCGGAAGGCTTTCACTTCGTGCTGGGTGCGTTTTTCTACTGTAGCTTGCAGTTCTTTTTGCTTTTCGAGATAGGCGCGATCGCTTCTGTATTTTTCCTCGATACTGCGGGGAATCAGGACGGCAGTATCGCAATACTGACAGGGAATCTCTAGTTTGCCTGCCTTGACTCGTGCTTCGATCGCTTCTCTATTGGTTACTTCTTTACCACACTCTGGATTGGGGCAATAGAGGCGGATACGCTCTTGCAGGTCAATGCCTTTAGCGTGCAGGTGGTTTTTGATAAAGCGGATGAAGGTGACGCGATCAAAGTCGCTCACACCAGGATAGAAGTAAATCTCTAGTTCTCCAGTGCCTTCTGCCACCTGTTGCATGGCAAAGCCGAGGTGATGTTCCTCCCGTGAAAACTCGGCGGCATATTTCCACAGGTTCTCTCGCTGGAAGTCTTGAGTGTAGCTGAGGCAAACCACTAGAGATGCATAAATCGCTTCGACGCTACCGGAAAATTCATAGGTAACTTCTGTGGGGGGGTGTTCGTCTACGGGAATCCGGTGCAGAATATTAAGTTGACTGGGAAAGACCAACCGCCCCATTTCCCGAAAAGCAAGGGTGTGGCGAATGAATAGTTCCACAGTTGATTCCAGCACCAGCTTTTCTTCTGAGGGCGGCAGGCGTTCCCCTGGTTCAAAGCCATCAAAGGACAGGTTGGCACAGACCACTTCCCGCTCTGGAATTGCCCCAATCCCTTCTGGGTGGTTACGGGCAGCTTGGAGGATGGATGAGGCGTATTTGTTGATCAGTTCGGGGCGCAGCAAAATGAGGGCTATGTCCGGGGTGGGAGCAAGGCGATAGACAAACCCGCGTGCTTGAAGTAGACCTACCACAGTGTCAATCTCTGCTTGACTGGGGGTTCGACCACACCAAAGCTGATGAGCTTCTCTACTCAGCCGCTCTAAAGAAATTAGCGTGTCCCCTGCTTGTTTGCGCTCCAACAGAAACTCACGAATTACCTGGAAGAGCTTTGGCGTAGTAGTACGAGGCAGATTGTCCCAGGGAATGCTATCTAGCACTTGTTGCAGCAATTCCTCAACCCCGTCTCCGGTTTTGGCACAAGTGCGGAAATAGCCATCTAGACCATATTTACCTAGAACTCGATTGATTTCCCGTCGATCTACCGTGACGGGGCTAACATCACAACGGGAAGACACCAAGTATTTCAACGCTTCTGGAGGAGCCTGCTTTTTCAACACCTTCGCCCAGTAGGGAACGCCTCGAAATGGTTCTGCCGCATCGGAGCAGTCAAACAATAAGAGGGCAACATCTGTATCGTCGAGGAATAGTTGATGTACTAAGTGATAGTCAGGCTGTCCTGCTAGATCCCAAAGGGTAAGTTCTGCTTGCACCTTAACAGAGTCGCGAACCCATAGAATCTGTCGGGTAGCTGGAATCTGCCAGAACTGCGCCCCATGAGTCGAGTCTGTTGTGCGAAATTCCTTTTGTGCCATGCGGATGCCCAGTCCTGATTTTCCTACACCACTTTCTCCAACTAGAACTGCTTTGGCGTTAATGTGGTGAAGAGTGTCATCGGCTATGTGAATAGAACCACCCTGAATCTTGGAGTTGCCGGAAGAACCTTTTATGTAGATACCTGCATCGTTTAAGTTTTCAAGATTCTTCTTCTCTAAGGTAGAGTGATTTTTAATGATGTCGGGATTTAAGTCCCATATGTGTATGACTGAAGCTTCTTCGTCAAGGGTAGCTAGAATGAGTAAACTTGGATGAAAGGCTAGACTAAAAGGCCATTTCTGGGTCTTCAAGGTAGAACTTTGGAGGATTGCTATTTGTTTCCAACTGCTACGTTGCCAGAGTCGGATAGTATCGTCTTCTGATGCAGAAGCAAGTAGTCTACTGTCTGAGGAGAAAGAGAGGTTAACGACTGCACCCGTATGACCCTCAAGAGTAGCTATCTGTTTATGTGTCTTGCTATCCCAAGTCGATATGGTTCTATCAGAGGATGATGCAGCAATGATTGCACTATCCTGTGACCAAACTACGCTAAGGATTGAGCTAGCATTTTCCTTCCTTCTAAGTACAGCTATACAAGAGGAACTCTCGGCATCCCAAACTCGAATGGTTCCATCATCAGCACCTGAGATAACCATTTGCCCGTCTGGAGACCATGCCACACTCTTAACCCAATTAGTATGTCCTTCAAGTTGACAAATAGGTTCTGCTTTTTCTATATTCCAAATCCGGACAGTTTTATCGCTAGAACATGAGGCGATTGTTTGACCATTGGGTGACCATGCTAAGTCTCTAATCCAGTCAGAATGCCCTACTAGTTCTGACTCTAGTTCCCTGAATTTCAAATTCCATATTTGAACAGTTTGACTACTACCTCCTGAAGCCAGATATCGCCCATTGGGTGACCACGTTACACTAAGAGTACGTTCATGAGAATTTTCCAATATCCCATGCAGCTTTCCAGTTTCGGTACTCCATAGACAAATGGTGCCATTACTAGATGATGCAGCAAGAGTTTTCCCACTTGGTGACCATGCTATTCGATGTAGGATTGCATCTCTGCCTTCATGAATTCGTAGAGTGTGCCGGAGTTTAAAATCAGGTGGAATTTTGGTGTTCACGCTCTCATTAATTGAGAATACTTTGTAAAACTTGTTCGCGGCTTTGGCGATCGCTCATCGTTCAGGGGCGCGACGGCTTTCCTCAAATGTCCCCTCAAATATGGCATACGCTCTGCCCTACTTGTCTACTTAGCGATCGCCTCTCATGAAGTTGCGTTTATCGCGCAGTCTTTGGAGATTCTTACAGAATCCGACAGTGTAGGGGTGATTTGCCCCTAACTTTCGTTGTGCAATCTCCCAAGCTTGGACATAGAGTTGTTCTGCTTGGTCATACCTTCCTTGAGATGAATAGAGCAAAGCTAGGTTATTCAGGCATATCGCAACATCAGGATGCGTCTCACCCAGCAGCCGTTTACTCAACTCCAAGGCTTGAATATACAGAGATTCAGCTTGCTCGTACTTTCCTTGAGATGAATAGAGAAAAGCTAGGTTATTCAGGCAGATTGCAACATCAGGATGCGTCTCACCCAGCAACTGTTTGTTCAACTCTAAGGCTTGAATATAGATTTGTTCAGCTTCACCGTATTTTTCTTGATCTGAGTAGCAACAAGCCAGATTGTTCAAACTAGTAGCAACGTATGGATGTGTTTCACTCAATATTCGCCTCCTCAACTCAAGAATTTGGACATAGAGCGGTTCGGCTTGCTCGTATTTTCCTTGCTCTGAATAGAGATTAGCTAAATCATCTCTTAGCCAGTCCTGTTGGACAGTGGCAGCTTCTGCTAAATGAGGAATATCGAGGGACACTGCCACGATTTCTTTGCGAGTTGGTGCATCAGAAATTTGCCTAGCCACAGTAACCATTGCCTGACAAAAGCCTCGTTTCAGGTTGTCAGCTTCGGCTGACTGTTCCCGCTTAGTGCTGAAGAATTCTCGAATAAGTTGGTGCAACTGGTAAGTGTATTTCTGGGTGCGCTTAATCAAATTGAACTGTACCAAACTGCGTCGGGCTTTCTGCAAGTCTTTGGCAGCTATAAGAGTTGCTGCACTTTCCACCAGTGGCCAGGGAATAGGAGCCAGGGCAAACAACGAGAGCAGACATCCCAAAGCCTGGGGATTTGCATTCAAGCGTTTCCAACTCAACTCAAAGGCAGCAGCGACACCCAGGTGGGCTGTCATTTCGGGTTGAGCCTCGACCAAGGCTTCCTGTCTGAGACGCTCCTGTTCCAATAGAGAAAGCATCTCTGCTAAGAATAAATCCTCTTCAAGTGCCAGATACCGCCCCACCAACTCCAACCCCAAAGGCAAATATCCCAGCCACTCACACAGGTTTTCAGCAACCTCTAATTCCGCTTCTACCCGCTCATCCCCAACCAGCGACTTCAACAAAGAAAGCGCCGCCTCTTTGGTAAGTACATCCAAGTCTAACCGTACAATTGGCGCACCCAACTGTACCCGTGTCGTTATCAATACCTTAAAGCGTGGTTCTACAGGAGGCAGATAGGGTTTCACCTCCTGATAGTCGGTAACATCATCCAGCACCACCAGCACTTCCCCCGGCAACCAATGCCGCCAGCAGAATGCTACCTGAGAAGGCAAATCCAAATCCTCTGGGGGGTGCAACTGCAACTGCCCTCTGGCAAATGCGACAAGTTGAGTCCCCAAATCTAATTCCCGCGCCATCAACCAGCAAACCCCACCGGGATAAGTCTGTTGCTGCCAATGGAGGTAAGCATATTGCAGCGCCAGTTCCGTTTTCCCTACTCCACCCATCCCAGCGATCGCAGAAATTGCAACACGCTCCCTGTGCTGCAACTGTTGGTGTAGTGTTGCGAGTGCTTCTTCCCGTCCGACAAAGTTAGAAACGCCGCTGCGGGGAAGATTTTGGGGAATACCTGTGGGTATGGGAGACTTATCGAGATTGAGGACAAACTGACTCCCAATCTGGGTGATGTCCCCAGTCGTTAAATTTCCCTGAACTTGAAGGTTCTTGAGAAGCTCCTGCTGTAGGTGTTTGGGAATATCTTCAGGGCGATCGCTTGTCAATTTAGCCCTCCTGAGTCAAGTTACCCAGATTCACATCGCCGTTCACCTGGGACATTTGATTCCTCTATTCTGGAACAGCGTTCAACAAAATGACGACCCCACAAGTTACCTATTCGAGAAAGCTCTCAGCCCACAAATATGTAGCGGTAGAGAGATTGAGAGAAGGCGAAAGGCAAAGAAAGGCGATCGCGTTTTCAAGTTGAAGGGGAGGCAACTTTCTTGTGGAGCAGGCATCATGTCCACTTTATTCGGATTGCTCAAGGTTTGCTTGAACTTCGGCAAGGATAGCCTGAATCGTTGGATTATCTGGCAACGATTCTAAATCAGCGCGTCCTTCTGCGATCGCTTGTCTGAAAAACTGAGTTAAGCTTTTCCGGCAATTAGTTGTTTTAGAATGGTCTGATCCTAACTGCCTCTCAAAAATTTCTAAAGCTCGTATATATAAAGATAGAGCCTCATGATAGCGCCCTTGAGCTTCGTAAAGTAATGCTAAATTGTTAAAATCTCTTGCCAAATGAGGATGATCATCATTCAGCAAATCTTGATCTATTTCTAAAGTCCTTAAATAGAGGGATTCAGCCTCGCTATAACGTCCCTGATCATAATAGAGATATGCCAGATTATTGAGGCTTGTGGCTACAGAAGGATGTTTTTCACCCAAGATACTTTGCTTTAATTCTAAAGCTTCTATGTACAGTGGTTCAGCTTTACTGAAACGCCCCTGAAACTTGTAGAGTAATCCCAGTTTGTTCAAACTAACTGCCACATCAGGATGAGCCGCACCTAATAGTTTTTTGCTAAGTTTAAGGGCTTGTATGTAGAATGACTCAGCTTTGTCATAGCGTTTCTGAGACCAGTAAAGTAACCCAAGATTATTCAAATCAGTAGCTACATCAGGATGCTCCTCTCCATGTAGATATTTGTCCAGTTCTAAAGCTTTTACAGCTAAAGGTTCAGCTTCACTGAAACGTCCCTGATCTGTATAAAGTAATGCGAGATCATTTAGGTTTGTAGCTATATCAGGATGGCTATCTCCCAACTTTTGTTTTCTAAGTTCAAGAGCTTGCAAGTATAGCCGCTCAGCTTTACTGTAATGCCCTTGATTGTAGTAAAGCCATGCCAAGCTATGAATGCTGGTTGCAACAGCTGGGGAATCTGCGCCAAAGCGCTCCTGAGTAGCTGATAGGCAATCCTCAAACCAAGGTTCGGCAAGATCATAAAAGCCTTGCCCCTCATAAAACCAGCCTAACCGTTTAAAAGGTTCAGCCAAGTCCTCATTGCTAAAAAAGTCTTTCAGTGTTCTAGCTGCCACTGACACATGGGGTATAGCGGAGCTAACTGCCATAGTTAACTCACGAGTGATTGATTGAGAGAATGGAATTTGCTTTGCTACTCCTACCATTGCTTGACAAAATGTTTGCGTCAAGTCATTTGCTGTATCTGACTGTTCTAACTTTGCCTGAAAAAATTCTCGAATTAGTTGATGCAAGCGGTAGGTTTCTTCTCCCTGAAGTAGATGTAAACTTTCCAACTCAACTCTCGCATCTTCTAAGTCTTCCGCATCTCGTCCTATCTTCACGCTTTCCACCAAATTCCAAGGAATAGGAGCTAAAGCAAATAAACTCAGTAAACAGCCTAAATGCTGAGCTTCCTCACTCAACTCCTCCCAACTCAATTCAAAGGCAGCAGCAACTCCTCGCTTAACATTCAGCGTCCATGCGGGGTCATTCTTGTCCCGCTCCAAAGATTCGTGCTTGAGTCCCTTTTTTTCCAATCGCCGCAGCATTTCTGCCAAAGAAATCTTCCGCTTCTTCACATATCGCCCTACCAAATTCAGCGCTAGTGGCAAATAGCCCAGCCTTTGACACAGTTCTTTGGACTTTGCTAACTCATGGCTAATCTTTTCTGCTTCAATCCACTCCCTTAAAAGTTCTGACGCCGCTGACTCATCTAACACATTGAGTGTCAATGACTGGGGAAGATTCAACTGTAACCGCGTTGTGATTAGCACCTTAAACCGGGAAGGTTGGGGTGGCAGGTATGGCTCTACCTTTGGATAATCATTGACATCATCTAGCACCACCAGTACGTTTCCTTCAGTCCAGCGCGACCAGCAGAAATCGACTTGGCTCGGTAAGCCCCAATCTTCAGATGGGTTGATGCCCAATTTTGCTTGAGCAAACCGCACTATCTGAATACCAACATCTTCATCCCTTGCCCTTAACCAACAGATACCGCCTGGATAGGTGAGCAATAGCAAATGAAGTAGAGCATACTGGGTTGCCAGTTCCGTCTTGCCGACTCCCCCCATACCTTCTATGGCAGCAATTACCACCTGGTTGTTCTGCTGCACCATCTGGTGTAGGCTTTCAAGTGCCTCCGCACGTCCTACAAACTTGACTGTGCCACTGCGAGGAAGATTGTGGGGTATTCCAGTTGGCTTGGAAGAGTCGGGTTGTTTGACAATCACCAGCAAGTTCAAAATCTGGGTAATGTCCCCTATTGTTAAGTTGCCGTCAACTTGAATATTTTGGAGAAGGCTCTGCAAAACTTGTTCGGGCGTTTGGCGATCGCTCATATTTTTTGGGCGTATCTGGCGAACTGATAAAAGGCTGGAAAATAGCACCCAATAGCTTTTGAGGGCTTCTAAAGATTGAATCCAAAAGCCTTACTATTCTGTATTCCGGGATTTTATCGATTAGAGCCGGATAGTTTGTCGATTAATCAGGAGACGTGTTTGCTTCCCTCCAATATGGCATACGCTATGCCCTACTTGTCTACCAACACTATCTACTACTAACCTTTCGTTAATAGACTGATAGCTGCTTGCTTAATCTGATTAAGTCATAGGTGAGTTGGGTGTATGTTCTAACCTGGAATTGGAAAGAGGCGGTTGTGTGGATGCAGGTGGATTTTGAACTGCTGTTGCCATGAAATAAGCTATCAAAAAACTTATATAAAAACTTAAAAAGCCTAATAAAAAAACTAGACCAATTTTGACATCAGAAATACCATCTTTTATTTCTCTTCCTAAGCTCTTAGTCTGTCTAGGTACTTTATTTTCAGGGCTTTCTTCTTGATGTTCCGGTGTAGGTGTAAAATTAACTGAACGCTTTGCTGTAGAGCGATTAGCCCTGATGTCTTCGCTAGCATTGAGCCAGGAAAGCATTGCCTGTTCCATTCCAGCATGACTACGCTCTACATCTTCGCGCCGTTGATAAACCTGGATTAAAATTTCAACAATTTGATAGCGTTGGTTATCTGTAGAATCAGCGACTAAAGTCTTCAGCTTAGGTTTAATTCGCTGAAAACATCGCTCGCTTAGATTGCTAAGTGCATTGACAATAGTTTTCTTTACAAAAAGATGTCTCTCTCCTAAAATAATTATCTGCAAACGATTGAATGCTCCCTTAGCTATGTTCTGGTTGCCTTTCTCATCGCATTGCACTTCAATGGAGATTAGTGCTATCGCTGCCAACCAAGTCTCATATTCGGGAGGTCGCGTCTGAATGCATCTTTGATACCAACTTTCCAGCGTTTTTGAAACTTCTTTGGAATTCAGCGGCTCACCCAATACCAAAATTGCACCAATCATTTGAGCAGTGGCGTTATCTTCACTCCTGAGCCAGCGAAACATTGCATCTTCCAAAGCAGTTGACTGACGCTCTAGGTTTATCCATGCTGGAAAACGGACTCTATCCACTGTCATCTGAGTATCGCCGCCCTGCAATTTTTCGCGCTGCTTCTGGTAAACCTTAGTCAGGGCTTCGATAATGCAATCGCGTTCATCCTCGGTAAACTTAGCAACCAGATTCCTCAACTGAGATTCTAGGCGCTGAAAATATCGGTCAGTTTGAAGGCAAAGGTCATTGATAACAGTCTTACGGACTAACGGATGCATCTCTTCTGAGAAGATGAGGTGCAAGTGTCCGAATGCTTCGCTGTCAGTTACCGAGCTAATTCTTTTAGTACATTGAATTCTTGCGTAGGTTAGTGCGACAGTTGCCAGCAAGGTTTGACGTAGCGGAATTTTTTCTTGCTCTATGGACTGAGGCAACTGGGGCAGAGGTTGTAAGTACTCTGTATACCATAAGTCTAATGTTGTCAGGACTTCTTCGGGATTTTTTAGATAAGCTTCCCTCAAACTCTCACTGATATATGGAATTAGGTCAGTATGCCGTGTCATATCGCGCAGTATGTCGCGCAACTGAACTACATGCAGTGGTACCACCATACGCAAAGTCCACTTGACGAGCAATAGACTCCTCCAAATATTCACGAATTTGAGATTTAGTCAAACGTCCTAAGCAAACTGCCCCCTCAAGTTTGAGTCTGACATTACTGCTTCGGTATTCCTGTAAACGACTGCACACCACTAGGGCTTTAGGTTGGTTGTCTTTTTGAAGCCAGTCATTAATTGCTTTAATGCAGGCTTCTTGATGCTCTGCGTTCAATCGGTCTAGCTCATCGAGAAGTGGAAGCAGCTGACGTTGCTTGATCCACTGTTGGGCAATATCTGTGCGGACACCGTACTTAGACTTAAGTTCCGTAACAATCCAGGCATCGATTGTTTGTTTGTAAGCTTTCCAGGTGGCAAGATTTAAAAGAACTGGAATAGGTTGTTCAGGAACGTTTTCAGCATCGGTAACCAATTGTTCTGCAAGTTCCAGCAAGGCTATGGTTTTACCTCCTCCTGGGCTACCTAGAATCAACAATTTGCCCAATGCCTGCTCATTAAAGACATCGATTATCTTTGTTTCCGGGGACAACCTCTCGCTTTTTCGGAGTGACCTCTTGATCTGTTTAGCCATCAGGCTGTCCACCTGCTGGGGCAACGTGTATTTGATTAGATCAATTCGCTTAGATTCATACAGTGACTGCTTCAGTAGCCACTTGACATCGTTCTTCACTCGATTCAGTAAGTTTCGTCGATCTTGAGCTTTCAACTCCTGTTGTTCGCTCTTATGCAGGAACTGTTGGACGAGGGTTCCAATTTGGGTAATATTACCAATATTCAAATCTCGACCAGCTCGAAGGTCTTTAGCAGCCGTCTGCTCTACCTGTGTGGAGTTATCTTCAGGGTGATCGCTCATGTCGTTAGCCCTTTTACTTTACTTCGCAATGGGTTGGAACTATTTCAGAGGTGTTCCACTAAAACAGTAAGCATCAGGGGCTTGGCAATGGACGTTTGAGCAAATAGTCGATTCACTTTCCCAGTTATTGCAGCGATCGCTCCCAGTCGAGGCAGGATACCTCTCACTTGAAGCGGCTTGGCACGCAGCACTTCATCTTACCAAACGCCACCATTCCTATGCCAATCCAATCCCTCTAGATGAGATTGAAGCACATCTATCTTAGGTAATAAACTCTTGTTTCTCGCTGATGATGCAGCATTGTCTAAACCAAGTCAGGATTGAAGTGGAATTCTTCCGTGCAAAGGGTGAGACTTATCTAAGCCTTCCATCTTCTGTCCAAGCGTTCAGAACTAGCCAAGTCTTGTCTGCTGAACTATTGCTGGCTTACACAGCAGATATCTATCAGGGAGCCATTGAAGGTTATCAGCAACTTGTCAACACATTGTTTCCCAAATTCCTGCCCAAACTCCAACTGGCATCCATCTTACCCGCCCGACTGGTAGGAGTAGTAATGCCACCCGATCGCGGTTCAGGCTCTATTAACATGAGTTGGTATTGGGAACGCTTACCCGCAGGTAGCCAGAGTGGTGTTGAATTCAATCTGAGCGATCGCTTGATTCCTGAAAATGACCCTCGTTATCGAGCAGCGATGAGTCAGCATGGGCTGAGGTATCCCTATAGCGGGAACTGTTCGGAATCCCCATTCACAAGGTCTTGGCTTGGAAACAGTCCTGTAACTGAGAGAGTTTACCAATGGCTGTGGGCGGATCTGAAAAAGATTGGCTGGGTCAAAGGTGACTTAGGAAACGCAGACTTTCCGTACTGGCGATAGCTGGGCAAATACTCAGTGGGTGGTGGAGACTGGATAATGAAGTCAGGGCAGCTATCCTAGAGCATCTCGTCGGATTCATGTACTTTGCTCGCTCAGCTCATTGAGAGCCTAAGAAACAAGGTCGATACACTATCTGTCTGTACGAAAACCACGACATTGGTAATGATGTCAAGATTGGTAACATAACCCACGCAAGTTGAGTGGTAACTAATCAGCCAGAGGAGAACCAGAATCCACAGGTTCAGCAGGAAGTGCTGAAGCACATCACTGTGGGTAAAAACCTAACGACTGGCAATATTACCGTTCAAAACTACTATGGGACTGTGCCCCCACCCGCACCGCCTCCCCTGCCTGGTATTGATGAGCTAGTGGAGCAAGTGCGATCGCTCGGCTACAACAAAATCAAAACCATGCACGGAACCCTGCGGATGTTGAGAGTCAACCGTCCGATTCCCGTGGATGACATCTACATCGATCTCAACGTCCTAGAGCAGGTGAGTACCGATCGCGCCTTTGCCGACTGGCGCAAAAAGTTTCAACCAGGATGGCGAAGCTTTGACCGTTTGGGCTTGGAACGGGTTAAGCAGAAGCGAGTGCCAGCACTAGAGAAAGTGCAGGATTCCTCCAAGCTAATGATACTGGGCAAACCAGGGTCAGGGAAGACAACGCTACTCAAATCGGTTGTGATCGGTTGCATTGAAGGTCAGTTGCAGTGGGACAGCCAAAATTACGTTCCGGTGTTCGTAACACTGAAGGATTTTGCTGAAGATGTCCGCGATGATAGGCAATTCAATCTGTATGAGGCTATCCAACGGGAGTTTCGCAGTTGGGGCGTGACAGATGCCCAGGTGACAGAAGCAATCTTGGCGCAGGGACGAGGATTGATTTTGCTGGATGGATTGGATGAAGTACCAGAAATCGAGAGTCGGTCAGTAGTCAAGCAAATTCTCCGCTTCTGTCAAGACTACTACGGCAACCGCTTCCTCGTTACCTCTCGCACCCAGAACCAGAAGTATCGGTTTGAGGGCTTCACGGATGTGGAAGTGGCAGACTTTAACCCGGAGCAGGTGGCAAAGTTTATCCGCCGCTGGTTTGCTGTGGTGGTGGGAAAGCCTGAGCCGGAGGTGTTGGCAGAGAAGTTGATTCGGCAGTTAGAGCGAGAGAACAATAAACAAATTGCTGAACTAGCTGTCACTCCTGTGTTGCTCAATCTCACCTGCTCCGTGTTTCGGGATACGGGCAGTTTTCCCACCAACCGAGCTAGTTTGTACCAGAAGGGACTGAGGGCGCTACTGGAGGATTGGGATGAGTGGAAGGGAGTCGAACGAGATGGAATTTATGGCAATCTGACAACAGAAGATAAGGAAAAACTGCTGGCTCAGGTGGCGGCAGTCCTGTTTGAGGAGAATGACTATTTTCCAGAGCGCTCAAAGCTGGAGCGGCTGATTGGCAAGTATTTGGAAATTTCGAGTACAGAGGCAGGGAAGGTGCTGAGGGCGATCGAGTTTCAGCATGGGTTGTTGGTGGAACGCTCTGAGGGATTCTACTCGTTCTCTCACCTAACATTTCAAGAATATTTCACGGCGAAGTGGTTTGTTCAAAGTGAGGATAGGGAGGGGTTGGTTAGTCACATCACGAAGACTCACTGGCGGGAAGTCTTTTTGTTGGCTGTTGGGATGATGGAGAATCCAGACTGTTTGTTGCAACTAATGAAACAGCAAGTTGATGCCCTAGTAGCTGACGATGAGAAGTTGCAGCAGTTTCTGAAGTGCTTAAGCCATAAGTCTGTCTCAGCTAGGGTTCCTTACAAACTGGTGGCTGTTCGTGCTTTTCACTTTGAAGTTATTCGCGCACTGAATATTGACGTTAAATTTCGCTTTAATTATGGTTTCGAGTATCCGTTCAACTATCCGTTGGCTCTTGACCTTGCCTTTAGCCTTGATATCAATCTGGCTTTTGACCGTATCCTTGCTCGACAGTGGGCTATTAACTTGGATCGCCACTGTAATCGGCTTGATTCTCTATCGTTGAAACTTGTTTTCACCCTTGCCGCTGTGCCTGAACTAGAACAAGCAGTACGAGAATACAAGGAGCAACTACTTGAGAAATGCCATGACAATGAAATAATCAAGCAATTGTGGAAAGTTAATGGTCAAGTTTGGCTTGATTATGCAAGAAACAAAGCAATTGACAATCCTAACATTGGTCATAATTGGCAGTTCAACAATCGGCAGATAGAATTGCTTGAGCAGTATTACAATGCCAATAAATTACTAGTAGATTGCCTGAATAACGGTTGTCGAATGAGTCTCCAAGTGCGAGAGGAGATTGAGGAAACATTATTGTTGCCTATTGCTGAAATTGAGAATCGGCAGATGAATTATAAGTAAGGCCCAATAACTTCTGTTGAGAAAGCTGAAGCTGATGAGCAAAGTCCCACTAGAGGAAAAACGCCCTAACTCTCAGTCTCCTCTACAGAGGATTCTTGAGAATGTCCGAGTCGGCGGTAATCTGACGGTTGGGGACATCATTCAACAAGTTTTTATTGGTGGGGAATCTCAAGCTCAACGGCAAGAGTCCCGAAATCGGCAGGCTTTGCTGAAACAGGTGAAGAATGAAGTTGATAGTCGGTTGGAGCAGTCACTCCACAATGCAGTGCTAATTAACTTAGGCAAGGAGAAGCAACCGCAGCAGGTGAAATGCCCTTGGGATATGGAGGTTAAGGTTGGCAATCAACCAAGTGAGCCACTGCCACCAGAAGAAGGGATCATAGATTTCTTTAACCGAGAAGCCATTGCAGGCAAGTTTCTGATTCTGGGTACACCTGGAGCGGGAAAAACTACAACGCTGCTTTTGGGAGCTTATTTTGGTCTAATTATTGGAGTTATAATTGGATTATTTTTCGGAGTTTTCTTCGGTATTTGGGCGTGGTTAGCCCTTGGTCAATCCAAAGAAATAAAACCAGTTGAAACCTTGAATTCGTCATGGTCAAATCTAGGTAAATCGCTGATTGTTGGCATGATTCTTGGATTTATTACCTGGGTGATAACTAAACTATTAATTTTGAAATCATCTGCTCAATCGCCAGCTTTAATTTTATCTGCAACAGATACAGTAAACATTGTCCTTTCGGGAATACTTATTAAAGTACTGATTACAAGGCGACCGCAGTTGGGGCGAACTACGGAAAGTTGACCTGCTCAACCAATTCAAACAGTTGGTTAAAACAAGACAAATTGTCCTGTCATCATAGTTCCCGCAAGAGTAATTGTTCATGAATCGAAGTCTAACTGGAACTGTTGTGTCTATTTTTGAACACAACAGCATTCATTCGTCGCCAACCCGAAAAACTCCACTATAATTGTTGTGTCTACTTTTGGACACAACAGTGTACATTCGTTGGAAAACAAGGGAAACCAAACAGGGGACAACCGCTTACTGCTATCTCTGCTCAGGAGAGAGGGTAGCAGGAAAAGTCAAAAGTTCCACGCTGGGGTATTTGGGAATTATTACAGAGAAACCATCGGCAAGCCAACGGGCAGTATTTTGGGAGACTGTTGCAGCTAAATTACTTGCCCTCAAACTCTCCAGAGAAGACAGGGTAAGGATTGAAGCGTTAATTGCTCAACGGGTACAACGGGGTAAGAATCCTCATGGGGATGCTGATGCTTGCGTAGAGTGGTACACACCGCCAGAGTTTGTAGAAATGGCGAGGA
>JBFLZA010000152.1:0-14826 GCA_040756535.1 Cyanobacteriota bacterium | reverse complement strand
TCCGCTGCCTATCAACCCGCATTCAATTACTTGCAAATCGGCTTGAGCTTACTAGGGAAAGATAGCTGGGAGCGCCAGTATGACTTGACACTAAATCTGTACGCGGAAGCCGCAGAAGCCGGATACCTCAGCGGGGACATTGAGCAGATGGAGCAATTGGCAGAGGTTGTGCGGAACCGTGCTAAAACCGCGCTAGATAAAGTGAAAGTCTATAGAGTTTGCGTACTAGGTTATTCCAGTCAGCACAACCTATCCCAAGCCATAAAAAGCGGACTGGAAATTTTAGATTTATTGGGAATAACATTATCTGAAACCCCAAGCCAATCAGAAATTATACAAGCGATCGAGGAGACAAAAGCTGCATGGAGCGGCAGGCAAATCGAGGATTTAATTGACCTGCCGGAGATGACCGATCCGGAAAAATTGGCAGCAATGGATTTGCTATTTGATGTTATACACCCGGCCTATGATTGCAACCCCGCACTCTTTACGTTATGTGCGCTGCAAATGGTCAATTTATCAGTGAAATATGGCAATACACCTCTAGCAGCTCAAGGATATGGCTCTTACGGGATTGTTCTGTGCGGAGTTGTCTTCGATATTGATGCGGGATACCAATTTGCTCAACTTGCTTTGAAACTGCTAGAGCGGTTCAACACAAAAAAAATAAAATCGGCTGTTTTCTTCCTAGTTTATTATTTCTCTTTCCATTGGAAAAAGCACTTCAGAGAAACACTAAAACCGTTTGTGGAAGGATATCAAAGTGGGTTAGAAACAGGAGATTTACTATTTGCTGCCTTTAATGCTTACGGCTACTCTTATTTATACTGGATGGGCAAAGAACTAGCATCGGTTGAACGGGAGATGGCAAAATACAGTGATGCCATCGATCGCATCAATCAAAACCTCATCTTTTCGTACCTGAATCGATATTGGCAAGCCGTACTAAATTTAATGGGTCGCTCGGAAAATCCCTGTCGTTTAATGGGTGAAGCCTACGACGAACAGACAAGTCTCCCAATCATGATTGAAACCTCCGATTGCTACGGAATTGGAGATTTACATTTACACAAATTTATTCTCTGTTATTTATTCGAGGATTACCATCAAGCCCTAGAAAATGCGGCAACGACAGAAAGTTATTTAGACGCAATGATCGCCACGCCATCGGTTGCCGCCTTTTATTTCTACGATTCTCTAGCACGGCTGGCTGTGTTTGCTGATGCTCCAGAATCTGAGCGAGAGCGCATTCTGGAAAAGGTAACTGCCAACCAACAAAAGATGGAAATGTGGGCGCATCATGCCCCGATGAATCACCTGCACAAATTTTACCTGGTGGAAGCCGAACGCGATCGGGTGGGAGGCAACTATGGGGAAGCCAGAGAATATTACGACAAAGCCATTGCCCTCGCCCAGGAAAACGAATTTCTCAACGAAGAAGCCCTCGCCCACGAACTAGCTGGTAAATTTTATCTAACCAGAAGCCAAAACCATCTTGCCCAACTCTACCTGCAAAATGCTTATTACACCTACCAGCGATGGGGAGCAATTGCCAAAGTCAAGGACTTAGAATCGCGATATCCGCAGTTTTTCACTTCAAAAGTATCCGAAACAACAGACAAATTCACAACCCTAGCCACTGTTGCTAGCACTTCAACAACAGGCAGCAGTTCCGGAGATGCCTTAGATTTAGCCGCCGTAATGAAAGCGACGCAAGCTATCTCTGGTGAAATTGTCTTTGACAAGTTGCTAGCCAATTTAATGAAAATCGTCATTGAAAATGCAGGCGCTCAAAAAGGCTTTCTGATTTTAGAAAATGAAGGAAACTGGGCGATTGCCGCTTCTGGCGCAGTCGATGCCCATGAGGTAACAACACAACGATTGCTTCCTATAGACTCGGTTGATTCCTCGACACAAACACCCTTCCTCTGTAGTGCAATTGTTAACTATGTTGCCCGCACTAAGGAAAATGTCGTGTTAAATGACGCGGTTAAAGAAAGTCAATTTACCTGTGACCCTTACATTCTCGCCACTAAAACCAAATCCCTTCTGTGTACTCCCCTACTCAATCAAGGCAAACTCATCGGCATCTTATATCTAGAAAATAATCTCACCACTGGAGCTTTTACGCCAGCTCGCTTGCAAGTTCTCAATCTCCTCTCCTCCCAAGCGGCGATTTCCATTGAAAATGCGCGACTCTACACGAATTTAGCAGAATACAACCGCACCCTAGAAACCAAAGTCGAAGCACGTACCGCCGAACTCGCCAAAGCGAAGGATGCTGCCGAAGTCGCCAACCAAGCCAAAAGCACCTTCCTGGCGAACATGAGTCACGAATTGCGTAGTCCCCTCAACGCCATTCTCGGCTTTTCCCAGTTAATGCTGCGTTCTCAAACCCTACCCCCAGAACATGCTGAAAATGTCGGCATCGTCACCCGTAGCGGCGAACACCTACTCACTCTGATCAACCAAGTCCTCGATTTATCCAAAATCGAAGCAGGGCGCACCACCCTCAACGAAAAGAACTTCGATTTTTATCGCCTGTTGAACGATTTAGAAGATATGTTCCAACTCAAGGCACAGGAAAAAGGATTACAGTTAATATGCGATCGCGCTCCCGATGTTCCTCGCTACATTTGTACGGATGAAGTCAAGTTACGCCAAGTCTTGATTAACCTACTCAATAACGCCCTCAAGTTTACCTCCGAAGGAGGTGTGACAGTGCGAGTCGCTCAAAAGTTAAAGGTTCAAGGTTCAAATCAAGCTGCCAACTTGCAACCTTCTAACCTGCAACTTGCAACCCTAACATTCGAGGTGGAAGATACTGGCCCTGGTATTGCCTCGAACGAATTAGACGGCTTATTTGAAGCGTTTGTACAAACCACCACCGGTAAAGAATCCCAAGAAGGCACCGGCTTGGGCTTACCCATTAGCCGTTCATTTGTACATCTGATGGGGGGTGATATGAGGGTACACAGTGAGGTGGGCAAGGGCGCTACTTTCAAATTTGACATATCAGTTGGCGTTGTAGATGCCAGTGCGATCGAAAATCAACAACCCCTCCGCCGTGTGATTGCCCTCGAACCTAACCAACCTCGCTATCGAATTCTAATTGTGGATGATAAGCGGGATAATCGCCAACTGTTAATTAAATTACTCAATCCCCTTGGCTTTGAACTTAAAGAAGCCAGTAATGGTCAAGAAGCTGTGGAAATCTGGGACAATTGGGAGCCACACTTAATCTGGATGGATATGCGGATGCCTGTGCTGGATGGGTATGAGGCTACCAAACAGATTAAATTAGCGACTAAAGGTCAAGCTACCGCCATTATCGCCTTAACAGCCAGTGTGTTAGAAGAGGAACGGGCTGTTATTCTCAGTGCGGGTTGTGATGACTTTCTGCGTAAGCCTTTCCCAGAAGATGACATCTTTAGCTTAATGCACAAACATATTGGCGTGCGCTATGTCTACGAAGAACCAACGACCCGTACCGCCACGCCTCTGTCTGCAACCGATATTCAAGATGTTCTCCATCCAGAAGCGCTTTCTGTGGTGCCGATAGAGTTGTTAGAGAAGCTAGAACACGCGGCCAGCTTTGCCTACATGACGGAGATTGACGACTATATTGAACGAATCCGTCCCTACAATACCCATGTTGCCGATGCCTTGGCTACATTAGCGCTTGATTTTGAGTACGACAAAATTGTCACTCTCATTCAAAATGCTAAGGGAAGTGCCTCATAAATGCTGATTGTGTGATGCTGAAGACAGTATGAGCTAGAGTCCTGCTCGTATCAGAATCAAAAATCTCGGTATAGCGTGAGATTCTAGCTGCTGGGACGTCAAGGGCGTCTCAATTAGAATGATGCAGCCGCTATGAACCCTGATCAAGCTAAAAAGCGATCGCTCAGTCATCCTATACAACTGATTCCAACCCTCAACCCTATGAGTGACCATCCCATCACCCGCTCAACAGCCAGTATCTTAGTTGTTGATGATACTCCAGCGAATTTGCGTCTTTTAGCGGGAATCTTAGCAGAGCAAGGGTATACCGTTCAACCCGCTCGCGGGGGTTCCCAAGCTCTATCCATTGCCCAAGGGGTGCCTCTCGATCTAATTTTACTCGACATTATGATGCCGGAAATGGATGGCTATGAAGTCTGTACTAGGCTGAAAGCTGATGCACGCACCAAGGACATTCCGGTAATTTTTATCAGTGCCATCAATGATGTGCTAGACAAAGTAAAAGCATTTAGCGTCGGTGGAGTGGACTACATTACCAAACCGTTTCAAGTGGAAGAAGTTTTGGCAAGAGTGAAAACTCACTTAGCAGTGCAACACCTGCAAAAAAGCCTGCGGGAGAAAAATGAGGAATTAGCCAGAACCAATGAAGACTTAGCCAAAACCTTGCAACAACTTCAAAGCACCCAAGAGGAATTGATTCACTCGGAAAAAATGGCCGCTTTGGGACAATTAGTTGCAGGCATTGCTCATGAAGTAAATACTCCCCTAGGAGCCATTCGTTCATCCGTAGCCAATATTGCTGACTTTTTGACTGAAAATATCGAACAGTTACCCGATTTTTTCCAAGAACTCTCTCCAGAACGACGGCGAGATTTTTTCGCCCTCATGCACAAGGCAACCCAGCAAACCATGTCTTTATCAACTAAAGAAAAACGTCAACTGAAAAAAGGGTTGAAACATAAACTTGAAACCCATCAAATTGAAAATGCCGATAGCCTTTCCGTTACTTTAGTCAATATCGGTCTTTATGATGAAATTGAATCGTTTTTGCCCTTATTAAGAGACCCAGATAGAGAAAATATATTAAAAACCGCTTATCACCTGGCTGTAGTATACAGGAGTACAAAAACCATTTCCACTGCTACAGAAAAAGCTGCGAAAGTAGTGTTTGCCCTGAAAAACTATGCGCGTTACGACTACTCTGAGAAAAAATCATGGGCTAATATTATCGAGGGACTTGAAACGGTATTAACTCTCTATCAAAATCAATTCAAACAAGGAGTTGAGGTGATTAAAAACTATGAAACAGCTTTGCCTAATATATTAGGTTATCCCGATGAACTCAATCAAGTCTGGACGAATCTGATTCACAATGCATTGCAGGCAATGAATTACCGAGGAACGTTAAAAATCGATGTGAGGCAGCAAGCAGAAAACCTACTGGTTAGCTTCACCGATAGTGGACAGGGAATTTCTCCGGAAATTATACCAAAAATCTTTGAACCCTTCTTTACGACTAAGCCCCCAGGAGAAGGCAGTGGATTGGGTTTGGATATTGTAAAAAAGATTCTTGATAAACATGCAGGTAAAATTTTTGTGGAATCTGTACCTGGTCAAACAACATTTACTGTATCTCTACCCTTCCATTTAAACGAGGAATCTCATCATGTCTAAATCAGCGATTATCTGTGTTGATGATGAAGTATTGGTCTTGGATAGCCTTGAAATAGAACTTAAAAAAGCCTTTAACGGTAATTACCACTTGGAAACTGCTGAGAATGCAGATGAAGCGTTAGAAATTATTGAAGAGCTACAAGAAGAATCAATTGAAACTGTTGTCATTGTTTCCGATTGGCTTATGCCCGGTCTCAAAGGAGATGAATTTCTCATTGAAGTCCATAAAAAATACCCTAATATCATTAAAATAATGTTAACAGGGCAAGCCGATAATGCGGCAATTGAACGGGCAAAAATCCAAGCAAACTTGCATCATTGCTTGCAAAAACCTTGGAATGCTAGAGATTTAATTGAAACCATTAAATCGGGTTTAGGGAATTATGAATAAACCCATTATTCTCTGTGTTGATGATGAACCGATAGTACTGGAAAGCCTTGAGGTAGAACTAACAAAAGCTTTAGGTAAGGATTATCTGATAGAAATAGCTGAAAGTGGGGAAGAGGCATTAGAGCTAATTGAAGAATTGCTAGAGGCACAGTATGAAGTTGCTTTAGTCATTTCCGATCACATTATGCCGAATATGAAAGGAGATGAACTCTTAAAACGTATTCATGCTATTTTACCAAAAACTCTTAAAATTATGCTCACAGGTCAAGCAAATTTAGAAGCTGTGACCAATGCTATAAATTATGCAAAATTATATCGTTACATTGCTAAACCCTGGCAAGCTGAAGACCTAAAATTAACCGTTACAGAAGCAATATATAGCTATCTCCAGGATAAGAGGCTTGCTCAGCAAAATTTACAGCTCCAGCAAATGAATCAGGAGTTAGCTCAATTAAATCGCGAACAAGCAGAACTAATTACCCAACTCCATGAAAACGAGAGCCGCTTGAGGCAATTTTTAGAAGCGATGCCAGTGGGGGTGGGAGTATTGGATGCTCAGGGGAAGATTTGCTATATCAACCAGAGAGCCAAGGAATTATTGGGTACAGAAGATTTGTGGGACGTTCCTTCTGAACAATTATCAGACGTTTATCAAATCTATCAAGCTGGGACGAATCAGCGCTATCCTCCTGAAAACTTACCTATTGTACAGGCATTGCGGGGTGAAATTGTAACAGCTAACAATCTAGAAATCCATCAGGATGACAGGATTATTCCCTTCGAGGCTTCAGCAACCCCAATCTACGATAGTAAAGGGAATATTGTCTATGCGATCAATACTCTTCAAGATATCACCGAACGGAAAAAAGCGGAAGCAGAACGACAAAAGCTAATCGAAGAACTCTATGAGTTGAATTGTAATTTAGAGCTCGCTCTAGAAGCCGAATCAAAATTAACTGAAGCCGCTAGACGATTTGTTCCTAGTGAATTTCTCTCTCTGCTGGGGCATAAAAGCTTAGTTGATGTCCAGTTAGGTGAAGCCGTACAGCAAGAGATGACAATTTTATTCTCCGATATTCGCAACTTCACCACCCTCTCTGAACAGCTAACTCCCCAGGAGAATTTTGAATTTATTAATGCCTATCTTTCTTACATGGAACCTGTAATCCTTGAAAATCAGGGATTTATTGATAAGTATATTGGTGATGCGATTATGGCATTGTTTGGTGGCAGTGCGGATAATGCGGTTATGGCGGGGATTGCTATACTGCAACGTTTAACCCATTACAACCAGCATCGGATTCGTTTTGGCGATATGCCAATTCACATTGGCATTGGCATTAATACCGGTTATTCGATGTTAGGAACAGTGGGAGGACAAAACCGAATGGATGGCACAGTAATTAGTGACGCTGTCAATTTAGCCTCCCGCCTAGAAGACTTAACGAAAAGCTATAGGGTGCCCCTATTAATTTCTCACCACACCTTGGCTCGTTTGCAAAATCCAACAGAGTATAATATCCGCTTTATTGCTCGTGCCAAGGTGAAGGGGAAGTCAAATGCCGTAGCTGTTTTTGAAGTGTTTGATGGGGACGAACCGGAAATTAAACAGAGCAAGTTGGTCACAAAAACAGTGTTTGAAGAAGGTGTGTTTCTCCACTATCAGCATCGTTTCCAAGAAGCAGTACAGAAATTTGCAGGAGTCTTGAACATCAATCCAAAAGATACAGTAGCTCAGCTCTACCTGGAGTACTGCGAGTCACAAGCCGCCAACATTTAGCCGTTTAAAGGTAAGGCTGAACTAGTGATGAATTTCTAAATTCAAGACATAGCGCCCGAGCTGGACTTTTTCTGACCATAGCTCATATTCCAGTCGTAGATGTTGGGGTAAGGGGCGACCCTTTAGGGTTAAACTCCGGGTATAGTTCCGCAAGCAAAAGGCTTCATGTCCCTTACGGGGGTCGCTTTGCAACCAGTAACGGTTGATACCGTAAACGCCTCGCTCCCAAAGATGACGATAACCAAGTGTGCCATGGCCCTGCATGGTCATAATCACCCGATAAGGTGAGATTTCCATCCACAAGAGTCGGAGAGGGTTACGCTTCGGTGGGCGAGTATCATGAGTTGTCAGCTCCGGTTCCCACTCAGGAGGGTGAGGTTCACTGAAAAGCAGGTGAAATCGATCTCGATCTTTTTGATAAAGCGTAGCCGCTGTTTCTACAGTAGACCAAACCGGCAAGTCAGTAGATATTAGGGAGAAACAAACGGGGAGGCGGTGATGCGTCAGCATGGAACGTCAGGAGACAAAGGGTTACAGATACGTCGCTCTACCTTACATCCTAAGATTGGCAGCGACGTGCTAACCCTATTTTCACTAAAATTTGAGAAAGTGCTTGCCAAAACGAATAGTTTGTCGCTAATATAAGTAATCGTGACGAGCGTTAGTCACGCAATCCTCAGTAGCTCAGTGGTAGAGCGGTCGGCTGTTAACCGATTGGTCGCTGGTTCGAGTCCGGCCTGGGGAGTTAACAAGAAAAGCGAAGGATGAAACAAGAACGATCAGACTTGATAATCGATGCTTCATCCTTTCAAAGATTCTGGTCGCTTGACCCGACTATTACGTTTCTCAATCATGGTTCTTATGGGGCTTGCCCGGTGCCAGTACTGGAAAAGCAGCAACGGTTGCGGGAGCAGTTGGAACGGGAACCCCTACGCTTTTTCATGCGGGAATTTGAGGCGTTGCTAGATGCGGCACGAAGCCAGCTAGCGGCTTTTGTGGGTACAGATGCGGATGAGTTGGTGTTTGTACCCAATGCTACTACAGGTGTGAATGCAATTTTGCGATCGCTCCCCTTCAATCCAGGTGACGAAATACTGGCAACCAACTTGGAGTACAACGCTTGCCGTAACGCCCTAGATTTTGTTGCCAACCGCACAGGGGCAAAGGTCGTGATAGCAACAGTACCCTTTCCCCTTGAGTCTCCCCATCAAGTGATTGAAGCAGTCATAGAGCGAGTCTCACCGAAAACACGCCTCGCGCTGTTAGATCATGTAACCAGTCAGACAGGATTAATCTTTCCTATCCAACACTTGGTGAGTCAACTAGCAGTAAAGGGAGTAGACACATTAGTAGATGGAGCCCATGCACCGGGAATGGTTCCCCTAAACTTGCATGAAATTGGGGCAGCGTATTACACGGGCAACTGCCATAAGTGGTTGTGTGCCCCAAAGGGAGCAGGATTTCTCTATGTCCGACGTGACAAGCAATCTGCAATTCATCCCCTCACCATTAGCCACGGGGCCAACTCCCGCCGAATTGATAAGTCACGCTTCCAACTCGAGTTTGATTGGACGGGTACAAACGACCCAACAGCCTATTTATGCGTTCCCGAAGCGCTTCGGTTCCTGGGTTCGCTGTTGCCAGGTGGATGGTTGGCATTGATGAAAAACAATCGTGAAAAGGCACTCTTGGCGAGGCAGACGCTATGTGAGACATTAGGTGTATTACCTCCCTGCCCTGAGGAAATGATTGGCTCGATGGCAGTTGTGCCTTTACCTTCAGAGTTATCGTTATACGAGTCAAAAGAACAAACACGAGAATGGCCCGTACTACAAGATCTGTTGCTTGAACGTTTCAATATTGAGGTGCCAGTGATTTTCTGGAAGGCACCCTTTCGGTTAATGGTGAGGGTTTCGGCTCAACTGTACAACACTCCGGAGCAGTACAACTATCTAGCCACAGCACTAATGACGATAGCTTGAAGATAGCAGGGGGAGCAGGAGAGAACGATTTTCATGAGCAACTCCTCTCAAACTGGCTGAAATCGTAGACTGATTGCAACAGTCAATCGGGTTACACAAAACTAAAGATAAACTTAGGTGTAGACGCCTAGCGGCTTGCTACCGACTACAGAGCACAGATGAAATCTGCGTCATCTGAGTTTATTTGTGATTAAAGATCTCCGCAAGACTCTAGCCAATGGGTGCTATAGCTAGAGTACACAAGTCCTTGCTGGTGCAGATATTCGACTTGGTTTGGAAACAAACTCCATGACCTCATCATTACCTGACTGCCCTTTTGCGGCAGGAGCAAAGATTACCGACCCTCGGTTTTTTATCGGTAGAAAAGAAGAATTGAACGCGATTACATCATGGATGACCGAGGCACAGCCAGTCAGCATTAATGTAGTGGGGCCTAGGCGAATTGGTAAATCGTCTTTGCTGTACCACTTTTTTCAAATCTATCAAAAGCGGGTGCCTGAACCCACACGCTATCTGGTAATTTACCTCTCGCTTCAGGATGCCCGGTGCCAGTCGGAGAATGACTTCTATCAAGCAGTGGCACGACAGTTATGGCACAACCTAGCGGTGCAGGGTAACCCAGCTTTAATCGAACCTTTGAGAGTACAACCATTTAACCGCTTGGCATTTTGTGCAGCGATGGGACAGTATAAAAGGCTGGGAGTCCTACCTGTGTTTTGCCTGGATGAGCTTGGCCCTCTGTTTCGGCATCCTGAAGAGTTTGATAACGGATTTTTTGATAACTTGCGGTCTTTAATGGAAAGCCATGTCTTGATGCTGATAGTGGCTTCTCATAGAAAGCTGGAATTTTACCAGCGTCGCCATAAACTCACGTCTGCTTTCTTCAAACGCTGGCAGGTTCTGATACTGGGCGAACTTACAGAAAATGAGGCTAAGACACTAATTTGCTTACCTGCAAGTACCGTTAAAGGTGCAACACCCGCTTTGAATAGCCAAGAGCAACATCTTGTGCAGCAGTGGGGCGGGCGTCATCCTTACTTGCTCCAACTTGCAGCCAGTTTACTCTATGAAGCGCGTCAGACTCAACAGGATGAGGGCTGGGCGAAGGCGGAGTTTGAAAAACAAGCCCGTCGTGTCTCGAAGCCAGTAGGAGTTCTTCCTAGGCGAACCCTCTATTTAATCATAGGCATTGCTGGAGCGATCGCTCTGGGCTTGCTCGTTCTGATTGTCCGGAATGTCCTGCGCTGATTCCCTATCGTTTTGCACTGAACAGAACAGGAAATAAGCAATAAAAAAGCCCTCTTGAGGCAGTTAAGAGGGCCTACTTCTACACTCCTTTACAGGATACTGAGCCGATGTGAATAATTTGTGAAATAAGGAAAGAATCTTTCTTCGGCAACCTCATACGCAGTTGCCTTCCATAGTAGTCAAGACAGACGCTCCAGAAAATGAATGTGCTACGTATGAATGCAACTTGGTATCAAACAAAAAATACTCTCCCTGGCCAAAGGGAGAGCATCGGATAGGTGATTACCGAAACAATTCAATCTTATCCACCAACTGTGAAAAATTTGTGAACGGTGAGGAGGGTTCTTTTTGAAGGCGGAAACGTCCTTTTGCAGAACCGCGAGAGGGCAGTAGGCTATCACCTTAGGGATTTGCCACACTCAGTTTGGCACCCTCTCAAGGGTTAAATTTGTTATCAAACGGCAATTTGACAAAAAAAACCGCTAATAAAATTTACTAGAGGGGGTTACTAGTAATACGTGTCATACACAAAAATATGAAAAAAATGTGAATTTTTGGCGATTGTCTTACAGGTTAAAAACAAAAAGTCCAGCTATAATAACTGGACTCTTAGAGTATGCTTTTGACTGATAATTGAGTGCGCTCTTCACTCTTCTAGCATCACCTACAGTTTTTCTATTTTCCTCTCATCATGGGACAGTCTTTTTTCTGGCTCATGGGTTGTTCATTATGAATCTATTCGATGTATTGTATATATTCTTCTCCTAGTATCCAGTCGAGCGATTGCTGAGCAAGCTTGAACCTAAAGTTAAAAATTCTTAAGATTTATTGATTCTGAACAAAATCCTTGAGAATTGCCTCAGCTTGAGGAGGAATTTCTGTAACTAAGCGAATGGGGAAACGCTCTGTAGAAGCTAACTGAGCATATTCTGGTGTTAGAAAAATGGCGTACTCAGCTGCTGAGGATTGAGAAGTGCCTACCGCTGCATTATCGTTGGTAAGTTGTGCTGCCATCGCCAGAGCGATCGCTTTTACATAGTTGCGGACTTCAACAGCCTGCTCACCGACAAGTTCACCCCCACTGTAAAGGGTATCGGGTTGACCGGCCTGATCCATCGTGGTGCTGGGGTCTTTTACGCTGAGATGTGTACCGCCAACGAAACCCACTAGCCATTTGGGAGATCGCAATTGCTCAAACGCCAGAACTTGTTCCGTTAAAACAGGGGTGGTTTTATCGGCAGAACCTCCTGCAATCATTGTGGGAACAGCGACTTGAGTTAAGCCAGTGTCACCGAATAGTAAAGAAGTTGTGGGAGAAAGTGCGATCGCAGATTTAACCCGTGAATCGCGCAGTTGGTAACTATCTTCGGGAAGTCCTCTAGCAAAACATTGAGCATTTTCCCCCAGACTAAACGTCAACACATTCCCAGGACAGCGCTGCTTCAACTCGGTTAGTTGCAACTCGGCCCCAGCAAGGGATAAAGCGGTAGAACCTCCTAAAGAATAGCCGACTACCATCACGCGATCGACTGCCAATTTCCCTTGAAGTGCTTCTGATTGTTGGTTAAGTTTGCTGAGTTCGTCGAGGACAAAGCTGACATCCTTAGGGCGATTCAAAAACTCTTCTGCTTCTAGAAGTGGTGCTTTAAGCTTCAGTGCCTGCCTGATGTGAGTCTCGTTGCTGCCTGGATGTTCTAAGGCGGCGACGACATAGCCATGAGAGGCTAAATGTTCTGCCAAGTACCGCAATTCAGTACGCACTGAACCCAGTCCATGAGTAAAAACAATCAGCGGTTTATCGGAAGATGCTTGTGTTGACCAATAAATATCAACGGGAATCTCACGGCGGCGCTCTGTATCATTGAGGTTAAGCTTGAGCACCTGTACTTGAGCGTTTCCGGGTTGAGTGGGGTCAAAGGGTATCTGAATTTGGGGGCGTTGAGGAGCAAGTTGGGGAGAAATCGCCGCCATAAATGCCTGTGATTGCCAAAAGGCTTGATTAAAGTTTCCGAGAACTTGAAAAGCGCGATCGAAATTGATCTCAATGCGAGGGTGGGGATAGGCTTCGATAAAGCTAATCAGAGACAGTCCTTGCGGATTGTTCGCGCCTGAAACAAGGGCTGATTTGACCAATAACTCACCCACTCGATCTGAACGAGAGGTTGTTTTAGCCAGTGCCGAGACAAGGGAATTACCCACTGGAGTATCGAGGAAGTTACGAACCGCTACTGGGTTAATGTTGAAGTTGGTCTTGAGTGCAGATAGGATAGTCTCTCGTTGTTTTTGGCGCAAACTCCGAGCATACGCTTGAATAGGAGGTGATGCGTTTCCTGTTTCCGCCAAGGTTTTGAGGTCAGCCAAGTCAATGGTTTGCGTGGAAGAACCCCGACGAACCACTACGGTTTGAGCGGCTTGTACAGAGGCACTTTCACCACTGAAACTCATAAAAGCAGAAAGCAAAGCGATGCCGAAAGCTTTAGCCCCAATTCCACTGAGAAGAGATGACTGCCAACGAGAAATCGGTTGCATGAATCGGTTCATTACCTGCACTCCTAAGAGCCGATCGCGAGAAGTGATGCGATCGCACTCTTCAAAAGAAGATTACGCTACTCAAGTGGTTCCAGCAATCCCTGAACGGATGCAATCCGCTGCTAGAGGCACAAATTCGGGAGACTCTGCCCTATAAAGATGCTCAAGGAGAGAAGATTCTAGTTTTGTCACGGAAAATCTTTTGATCATACCTTTAGATTTCTGTAGGGTGAGCGAAACAGGGAAATCGATATGCTAGAAAATTCCGTAGGCAATGATTACAACGCATTAAGCACAGCGAGAGCGATCGAACTCAATCCCAATCTCCAAAATTTCACAGGTACTGTTAATCCGCTTGACCCCCTTAATTACTACAGCTTTACGCTAAGTGGTAACAGCAGTATGAATATCACCTTGAGTGAATTGAGTGCGAATGCTGATCTGGAATTGCTCAATAGTAAAGGTGAAGCCTTGCAGACTTCAGCGAAACTGGGGACTAGCTCAGAATCTCTCTTGACAATTCTTGAAGCGGGTAGTTATTACATCAAAGTGTATGCGGATGCTGAGACAACAACGGACTATGAATTGAGCCTGTCTGCTACCTCCTCTTCAGAGGCGACAAGCGCACCTAACCAAGATGTTCTCACTGGGTTCAGTAACCCCAAATTTGATACCGGGGTTTTTACAGTAGGGGCTAGCGGTGAAGTTAGCATTGATTACCTGTTTGATGGGGGTATCTACCAAGGTGAGTTAGCCATCTTCAGTTTGGAGGGGATGGAGCAATTTGAGGCAAATACCAATGAGTTTATTACAGAAGCTGCCCATCGTGCTTTGAGTAATTCCCAGTTGGGTCATGTGGTGATGTCTGACTCTACTGATGGTGCAAGGTTTCAGGGTTCTTTTTCTTGGGAAGACGACTACAACTCTGGGGAATATCAAGGCGTACAGACGTTTTCCATGCGTTCGGGTGACACCATTGGGGTAATGCTTGTCCCCAATGGTACAGTACAGCAGGTGTTTGACAATCCTGCTAGTAAAGAGAACATCCGCCCGTTATTCTCGCTGTCTACAATCAATCCTCTTGATGCCTTCCATATCGGGCAGATTGCAGATGTTACAGGGGATGGCAATACTTTTGTGATGGAAGATTTGCAGGTTGATGGTTGCTCAGACAAAGATTACAACGATATTGTATTTCAGGTGCGGGGTGCAACGGGAAAAGCACTGCGCCTAGATGAAGTAATTGACTCAAAATATAACTGGCAGACTACAGATTTGGGCAAAGCCTTAATTAATTACGCCACTCCTTACATTACACCAAACTTTGAGCCAGACATTCACGAAGAGGAACTCCCCGAAATCATTGATATCAGTCAACCTTTACCTCCAAAAAATGAATTTGACACAGTGGAGCTAGATGGGTATGACTTTCCTCAATCCGATCAACCATTGATTGGTGTAATCGATACAGGATTTAG
>JBFLZA010000151.1:0-14915 GCA_040756535.1 Cyanobacteriota bacterium | reverse complement strand
GTGAAAAAACGTCCACTTTCTCCCTCCCCGTTGGGGGGAGGGTTGGGGTGGTTTTTGCCTAAATTCCGCTCATATTTAATCCGCTCATATTTAAATAGCCATGCAACCGCTACGCCACCGCATCAACCCCAAAACCTTTGTTATCACCCTCAGACAAATTGCCAAACACCTGAAAATTAAACAAGATCGCATCCTCAATTGGGAAAAATGGCACAATGTCCTTTGGGTAAATATCAAAGGATTAGGCGGTTACTTCATCAGTTACCGCAAGCTAGAACAGTGGATAGCTGCTTGTCGTACCATAATTCGCTTCTGCCCAAATTTGGAAGTCCTCAACACCCTCTGGTCGCTTATCCTGCAAGAAGCTCAACGATATACAGAAGAAGCCTTCTCTCAACTTGAAGCCATCTGGCAGCAACGACAAACTAATTTATGCGATCGCCAACACCCCTAGAAAGGCTCTTTCACCAAAAAACCTTTGAGTAGACAAGCCAAAGCACGACGAATGTAGACTTCCCATGACTCGTTGGTAGGCGGAAAAATCTGTGAATAAAGCATCACTCCACTGATCAGGTCGAAGATTAAGTCAGGATTCGTATCTACCTCGATTTCATTTCGACGCTTCGCCCGTTCCAAAACGACTGCAAAAGCTTGACGACGGGGTTGTAAATATTTCGTCCAGTAAATTTGGGCAAACTGAGGGCTACTCGATGCACTGCTGACAATCATTGCCACAGTTTGACGCCCTAAAGGACTGAGCGTTATTTGTGCAGCGCTGGCGATGAGTGCTTCCATATCTCCCCACAGACTACCTGTATCGGGTATCACCACCTCTTCTCTCAGGCTTTCGATCGCATCCGCCACTAGTTCTTCTTTAGAAGTGTAACGCCGATAGATTGTGGTTTTGCCAACCTTAGCACGAGTTGCGATCGCATCAATACTCATGCGTTCATATCCAAGTTCCCCCAGCAGTTCCAATGTGGCTTGGAGTATCGCTTGGTGGGATTTGGCGCTGCGAGGGCGTCCAGGCGAGTTTTTACCTGAATCACTCATAACTTTGTGGAAGTTTCAAGATAAGACAACTGCTCTTGACAGCCTTCATGATAATTTACGATACTAATTCGTATCGAAATAGGGTGATGGCAAGTTTATGAACAAGCGATCGCGTCCCCACTACACGAATAAAAATAGTATTCAAACCTTACGTGAAGGGTTAGAGGAATATTACGCTGCTAACCCAAATATTGATAATCCCCATCTCATGCCGCCGGATTTTGCGAAAATTCTGCTAGCTCACGATGCCAGTCATGTTATCTTTGGCTGCGATACTGATATGTACGATGAGCTGAGGTTGCTACCTCTGACTTGGTTCGCTAGTGACTACAAATTTCGAGACTATCTACGCGATCGTAAGCACCCAGCCGTCGAGGTAATGTACAAGGATTTCGTGAAGCGGCATGGCTTATTATGGTTATATGGTTCGATTTTAAAAGTATTGCCACGGTTATTACCAGAAATTGGGGTGATGTGGTTCAAAACCCTTACCTTTCGGCGGTATGTGCCGTTTTTAGAATTTGAACCGCTACTTGATCGCTCTCTTCTAGACATCCGTCAGGAATTTGGGCTTATAGACTTCGTGAAATGATTAGTCTCTAATTATGATTAGGATTGTCGGATGGAAGACTATAAAATAAACAGTAACCCTCTTCAGACGACTCCCTCGATAAACCAGGCACTAGATCAAGCTGTTGAGTTTCTAGCAACCCCATCAGCAACACCACCTGCACCTGAAGCTGTGGTTGAGGCATTACTTCAAGCAGAGAAGGCAGCTAAACAGACCAAAGTGCGCCATACCTATTCACAGTTACTAGGTACTTGGCGATTAGGATTTATTACAGGGACGAAGCGTTCTCGTCAGAAGGCAGGAGTTATCTTAGGTGCTGGACGATTCCTACCGAAGTGGGTCACGATTCATTTGTCCTACTCACCATCAGAATCTGACCAAGAGCGAGGAACTGTTCAAAATTCCGTTGAACTCGGACTGCTAAAGCTTGTTCTCACAGGCCCCACACAGTTCTGGTCGAAGACCAATATGCTGGCGTTTGACTTCACGCGCATGAAAGTATCACTCTCTGGACTGAAGTTGTACGAGGGATACATTCGTGGGGGAAAAGAGCGAGAAACCCGCTTCTACGAGCAAAGCGTGAAAGAGCAGGCATTTTTTACCTACTTCTTAGCTGAGAACCGTTTCATTGCGGCTAGGGGTCGAGGCGGTGGGTTAGCACTGTGGACAAGAGTCAATTAATTTGTTTTTTAGCCAAGCTTAGAAAAGAGGGCATCCCAGTCGATTTGGGATGGTCTTTTTCCCTGGTTCACCAACTCAAATACTTTTCCTTCGGTGACTGGGTTGTTGATGCATTCTACACAAGCTGCTGCCACATCAATTCGACTCGTTTCACCGGATAGGGTATCACCTGTACCCAGAACCACACCCAACTTTCCTTCTGTTGTTGCCTTCAATAGGGTGTTTAAGTCATAGGACGTGTAAGGCCCGTCGATCAGCCGTGATGGGCGAATAATGGTGTAGGGTAACCCGGAACGAATAATGGCTTCCTCACCTTTTTGTTTGGCATCCAGTACGCCGAATGCATTGAGAAGGCTGAAGGGCGGTTTATCTTTCCGCAAAATCCCGCAGGAAGATACAAAAACAAATCGCTTTAAATCTTTGGGTGCAGCGTTTACCAGATTGCTGATCCCTTCAGCATCAACTTGCTCAGGACTATTTCTAGCATGAGTGCGGCGGTACTCTGAGTCGAAGTAGATTTTGCCCCATTCGATAAAACTTCCCAACCCTTCGACTGCCTCAGTTGTGTCGAAATCCCATTTGGCGGAGGGAAAAGCGGTGCTTCCAGTACAGCAGATGATGTGGGTTACATTCTGTAGGGCAGGAGGAAGGGTTGTTGGCTGGCGGATGTCACCAATCACAAACTCCACCTGGTTATCAAACATCTTCTGCACTTTTTCGGCACTGCGGGTCAGAACGCGAACTGGAATGCCCTTCTCCAGTAGCGCGGCTACAGTTAGCTGCCCGACCCCGCCTGTGGCACCCACAACTAGCACCCGCTTATTCGTGTTCACTGATTGTGAAGTCATGATGCTCTGTCCTCAAATCTGGGTACTGCACCTCGAAAGCAACATAAACTAAAGCGATCGCTGTTGACTAACTGCTTGGTGCGATCGCTTCATTCAGGCAGGGCTTTCCCAAAAGAACCCCAAAAACATAATTGAGTTTAATCTAAGCGGGAATGACCTGGACAATCAGTGACCTTTTATCAAGAGACTGAACCTTACCCACTTGCGCTAGGTCAGCTATAATGCGGTCTAGCATTTGTGTAGCGAGTTCGCGATGTTGATGTTCCCGACCCCGTAGACGAATCTGAAACTTAACTGAATTGCCTTTCCCCAACCATTCGACGGCTCGATCAATGCGTAGGCTGTAATCAGACTCGCCAACGTTGGGACGGAGCTTAACTTCCTTGACCGTCGGTTGAGAACTCTGGCGTTGACGTTTTTTCTGTTTGTACAGATGCTTGCCGTAGTCCAAAATCTTAGCCACTGGAGCATCTTTACTCTCAGAGACCACCACTAAATCGAGACCTACATTCTCAGCGAGTTGTAGAGCCTCACGGGTATCAGTCAAACCACGATTGTTATTCTCGTGGTCAATCAAAAAAACCTGCGGAGATTTGATTTGGTAGTTAGTCAGTTGTTTCGTAGCGATAATGATATCCTCTTAAAACTCAACATTGGATTTAATAGATATTACTAGGGTAGCGCAACACTTCGTAGGCAACACCTTACTCAGGGTTGAAAAGTGCCAAGAAGCCGTTTAGAGCTTATAACATAGTCATCGGCGGTACTCGGTAGTGTTGATACAGTAACCTTTGAACATTGAGCAACTGAGGACATGGTGAAGTTTATTGCCCTACTGCTAGGGTTGGCATTATCGTTTGCGATCGCATCTCCTGCGGAAGCATCCTTCTGCCGTAACTCCGATCATCACTCAATTTGCATCCTGAGTATCAAGCGCAGTGCCAAGAATTACTGGGAGTACAGAGCATCCGTTCGTGTTGACGGGGTTGAACGTCCCATAGAAGTGTACAACTGCCGCGATCGCATTAGGATTCGTCAAGATGGAACTGTTGTACCGTTTGAATCCGATGGTTCTGGTGAACTTATCTGTAAATTCTTTCAGAAGTAATTTTTAATTTTTCAAAAATTTGCCATAGATGTGAACAATTTGAGCGAAATGTAGGTTCAATTATCTATTAAACTAATATTAATGAAATAGCTGATTTTAAAGTACCCTGTGGATGAAAAATTTTTGACAATTTCTGATCAATGGCAGGAATGGGTTACTGTATTTAGCTACCTTGCTGTTACAGTTTTCATTGTCTGGCGTGTATTTATTTCAAGCAAAAAGTGAATACTCAACATTTTAGGGAATCTTTCATCTCCTTGAATTGAGTAATTTACTAATGCAGCCTAGCCTTACTACAAGACGGCTAAGACTGCCTTTTATTCTCAACCATCATCTCAAGATTTAGTAAGGCCCAAACATAACGTTAGCGGGTGCTTCTGGATCGTTACTGTAGAAAAAGTCACGAATCATTTCTAAGACTTCTTCTTTACTCAGAAAACCATCTTGATTGGTATCTAACTGAGGAAAAATGAGTGGAGCGTAAAGGGGCGATACATTATAAACACTTAAAAGTCCTGCCCACTCTTGCTGGCTAATTTTACCATCTTCATCTTCATCAAATACCTCAAAGACTAATTCCATGAGGTATCGAACTTCTTGATTGTATTTGTTCTCATCACTCAGAATCTGATCATAGCAGTTCAACCACTCTTCTAAACTCACTTTTTGATCACGGCTCTCATCAGCATCTCTTTTCAAGCATTTCCAGTCGTGGGTACACTTATTGAATAAAATCTGATACTTGGGAGAACGCGCTCCCCAGTTTCTTAGATTGGCTAATTTTTTGGCGATATTTTCAAAATCTTGACCCACTAAAGTTCCATCATTATTCGCATCATGCATACTGAAAAATTTGATGAGTTTTCGCTTTTGAAGTTCACTCAGCATTAGTTTCCTCTCTTCTCACCGATTGATTGAACCCGGAACTCTAGCAGCAATAGGAGAGCGGGTACTGCATCACTTTACACCAGTAAGAGATTCAATGTGGATGATAATGTTCTAAGAATTTCCGATCGCTGACAAAATTGAGGCAGCGTCTTCGGCTATAGGGCCTTTATGCGGTGGCGCTCGTTGGAAAAGAATCTCCCCACTTCTAGGGGAAGAATGTCAATAGCAGGTCAATATTGCCATGTCCCAAGCAAACGGAAAACTCCCTGACGGATCTCAAGCCCCTCGCTGGTTACAAAAAATTCAGTGGATTACTAATCCTCTAGCTTACATGGATGCTGCTGGGCAACAGTATGGTGATGTCTTTAATGCACCTGTAATTGGTAACTATCCTTGCCTATTGCTTGTGAGCCATCCGCAGGCACTTCAGCAGATTTTTTCTAACTCCCATCAATTTACAGCTCCTTCTAATCCGCTGTTGCATCCCATTGTGGGAGACTATTCTGTGTTTGTGTTAGAAGGCGATCGCCACCGCAGGGAACGCAAACTTTTGATGCCACCCTTCCACGGTGAGCAGATGCTCTCCAATGGTAAGCTGATTTGCGAACTAACTGAGAAAGTCATGCAACCGCTGCGCCCCGGACAAGATTTCATTGCCCGTAACTTAATGCAGGAAATCTCTCTGGAGGTAATTCTTAATGTTGTTTTTGGCATTTATCAGGGGGAACGTTTTTGTCAGCTCAAAGAATCCATTATTGGCATGATGAATGGATTCAAGTCTCCTTTAACATCAGGTTCACTTTTCTTTCCAGCACTTCAGAAGGATTTAGGGGCATGGAGTCCTTGGGGTTCCTTCCTTCGGAAGCAGCAGCAAATCAATCAGCTTCTTGTTGCTGAAATTCGTGAACGGCGTCAACAGCATGATGCTTCTCGTTGTGACATTCTTACCCTGCTTCTAGAGGCACGGGATGAGGACGGGAAACCAATGACGGATGAACAGTTGCGGGATGAGTTGATGACGCTGTTATTAGCGGGTTATGAAACTACAGCTACAGCGATCGCTTGGGCGCTATATTGGATACACCGATTACCCAACGTTCACAGCCAACTGCTCCAAGAGTTGGATGCTTTGGGGAATACACCAACACCGATGGAGATTGTCCGTCTGCCTTATCTCACGGCGGTTTGCAATGAATCTCTGCGGATTTACCCCGTGGCTATCTTAACTGTGCCTAGAGCTGTAAAGGAACCCGTTGAACTGATGGGCTATCAACTACAACCCGGTACAAGGCTCTATGGCTGCATTTATCTAACTCATCATCGCCAGGACTTATACCCAGAACCGGAGCAATTTAAACCAGAGCGGTTTTTACAACGTCAGTTTTCTCCCTATGAGTTCTTACCCTTTGGCGGTGGTATCCGTCGCTGTATTGGTGAAGCCTTGGCACTCTTTGAGATGAAGTTAGTCGTAGCCACCATTGTCTCCCGCTATCAACTGAGCTTAGTACAGCAGGAACCAGAGCGTCCAAAGCGGCGGGCGGTGACATTGGCTCCTAGTACAGGTGTGAAGATGAGGATGCAGAGTCGGCGTTCAGTCTAGAATATCGATTCTTGAGCTGCTATCCAAACAGAACCGAGCGATCGCATTAATACTCTCGTAAAAAATGCCCCCTCAGATTCTACTGAGAGAGCATCTAGGGCATGATTTGAGGCGAAACTCATGAAACAATTTACTGCTCACCAGCTTAGCCAACAGATGTGACGATTTAGTGACAATGAAATGGCAAGGTTATGTTCTATTCTGGGTTGGCGCTGAAGTAGAAGCAGCGACGCCTTCGAGCCATGTAAAAATTCGTACAACTTCACCAACGAAGTAAATACAAATCAAACAACTCTCCAGGTTGTCGCTTAGCTACCTTCGCTCCCGTATCTTTAATCATTTTTTCCCACTTAGAAATTGGCTCTAAAAACACATCAGCACCTAGATACATTTCCAACACTGCCCAATCTTCCGCTAGGGTTTGCTCTGGGTTAAGTACGTCAAAAACAAATTGACCCCCTGGTTTAATCACCCGCTTGACTTCATCCATCACCCCAGGCCAATAATCGAGTGAGTAATAGCAACTCCATCCTGTTGCAATGACTAAATCAAACTGCCCAGATTCATAATTCAACTGTTGCGCTGGCCCAAACGCCACCCCTTTGAATAGCTTTGAGTTTAGCTGAGAACCACGAGAATTAAGGATATCTCGTGCTACGGTGCTGATTTCCTGACCATAAAAAAATGCCTCCCAATCCCTCCAAGGATAGATGAGAAAGCTGACGCCGCAACCGATATCCAAACAACGTTGATTCTTTTTCGGTTGAGCAATTTCCCAGAAATTCGAGGCCGCTTTACCTGCAAGTGTGCCGCCAACCCACTCTTGGAAAATTGGCATCGCTTCTACTTCTTCCGGCAGTTCAAAAATTTCACCCCGATACTGCTTGTTAAAGCGAGATGCGACCTGTGCCTCCCTTGGATTCATTTGGTAGTTTGAGGGATAATCACCCGCATCTTGGGGTCGGTGTGACGTTCTGCTAACACTGGAAGACGACTCATCACGTTGTTTAGACATTAGGACAATACAGCTCATCACATATTTGCCAATATAACGACTATGAACGTGAACAGCCGTGCGCCTCTACAAAACCAAGCGTCCTCTTGAGTCGAGCGGTTTTGTGACACATACAGGACTTACGCAGCTACGTCATATATATAAACCCAGATGCTCAGGTTACACTCAACATCGAGGAGCTTGCTCTCCTTAGCATGAGCAAATTGCACTATGGAAACCACACTGGCAGGTCATTATCAAGTTGTCGAACCCTTGGGAATGGGAGGATTTGGTCAAACCTTCCTCGCCAGAGACAATCATTTACCTGGTAACCCCCTCTGTGTCGTCAAGCAACTTAAGCCGAAAAACAACGATTCAACAACGCTTGCTACTGCCAAACGCTTGTTTAACCGCGAGGCGGAAATCTTGTACCGCTTGGGTAATCATGACCAAATTCCCCGCCTGTTGGCTCATTTTGAACAGGACAACGAGTTTTATTTGGTGCAAGATTATATCGAGGGACAACCTTTAGATCAAGAACTTGCGAACCGTAAAAAGTTAAGTGAAACCTCTGTCATTCGACTGTTGCGAGACACTCTAGAAGTATTAGCGTTTGTCCACCAGCAAAATGTCATTCATCGCGATATCAAACCCGCGAATTTAATTCGACGCAATACCGATGGCAAGATAGTTCTAATTGATTTCGGTGCGGTTAAAGAAGTTCGTAACCAAGTGGTTAATCCCCACGGACAAACCTCTCTGAGTGTTGCCATTGGTTCCCCTGGTTATATGCCGAGTGAACAACAAGCCTTTAGACCCCAATTTAGCAGTGATATCTATGCAGTTGGGATGGTGTGCCTTCAAGCTTTAACTGGGTTATCGCCAAAAAAGCTGCCTCAAGATACAGAAAGGGGGGAGTTTAGTTGTGCTTTATTGAGTGAAGAATGCGATCGCATTCCGCTTCGCTATCGTACTTCCATTAGCCCCGGCTTAGCGGCAATCTTAGATAAGATGGTGCGCTATGACTATCGCCAGCGCTATAAGAATGCTAGTGAAGCCTTGCGAGCAGTGGAACAACTGTTCGAGCAAGAAGAACCCGATAGTGAGGAAAACTCAACCCTCATCGCACCAACCCAAGCACCTCTATCTGCAATTTCCTCAGAACCCGATAGTCAAGCAATCCCTCTTCCTTTCCAGTCATTGATTGCTGATAAAACGGAAGGATTTGTGGGGCGAGATTATGTATTTGAGGCGATTGAATCCTTTCTACAAAATCAAGCTTGCGGCTATTTTATTATTGAAGCTGACCCCGGTGTCGGGAAAAGTGCGATTCTGGCAGAATATGTTAAAAGAATGGGCTGCGTAGCGCATTTCAATGTGCGATCGCAAGGCATCAATCGCGCTGAAGAATTCCTCAAATGCGTCTGCACCCAACTGATCGAACGCTACAAACTAACCTATTCCTTAAACCCCGAACATACTCGCGATGGCAACTTCCTGGCACGGCTGCTGAATGAAATTAGCAGCATTGGGGCGAATTTAGTCAATGAAGGTGCAACAACAACATTAAATCCGAAAACCCAATCGTCTCACAAACTGGTTATTGCCGTGGATGCCTTGGATGAAGTGGATTTGAGTAGTCAGACGGTGGGGGCAAATGTTCTTTATCTGCCTGCGTCTTTACCTCACGGCGTCTACTTCATTGTCACCAAACGCACGACTCCATTACCACTAGTGGTCAATAATCAGTATGTTTTTGACTTGATGCAGTACGCGGCTGAGTGTTTGCAAGACGCGCAAACCTACATTGAACGCCGTGTGAATCAGAGTGAGGTGTTACAAGCGTGGGTTGAAAATCGAGAATTGACAGTTGAGGAGTTTGTCACGGCTTTAGCGCAGAAAAGCGATCGCAATTTTATGTATCTGCGCTATGTGCTGCCTGCGATCGAGAATGGGGTTTATCAAGATTTAAATATTGATAATTTGCCGGAAGGATTGGAGCAATACTATTACCAACATTGGGAAAGTATGGGGATGACAGCGAAACCGTTACCCCGCACTAAGATTAAGATTGTCTATGTTTTGGCAGAAGCGCGAAAACCTGTATCGCGTCAACTCATTTCCGAGTTTTCTGGGGAGGATGCGTTGACGGTGCAGGAAGTGCTGGATGAATGGCAGCAGTTTTTGCGGGAACATCGCATGGATGGGCAAACGGGTTACAGTATCTATCACGCGAGTTTTCAGGAGTTTCTGCATCATCAGGATATTGTGCAGGCGGCGGGGGTGACGATTCAGGGAATTAATGCGCTGATTGCTGATAATTTGGCCCAGGAGTTGGGGTTGTAAGCGAATCGGTATTCAAGTTGCATGGCAAGAGGCAGAGGGCAGAAGGCAGAAGGGAAGAAAGCTTGTACAGTAAGCTTTTTAACCTTTTTGAACGGGTTACTTATTTGGACCAGCCTGGTATGGGGAAGCTGGAGAAACAGCAAAAGAACTCCCCTCCCCGTTGCGGGGAGGGGTTGGGGAAGGGGTTCAGCCTTTCCTTAATTGATCGACAGCATATTGTTGCTTATGGGTGAATTAGGCGATCGCTTGGCTAAAATGTTGCCAGAACGGCGTCAATATGCTTTGGAGACTTTGCCGAGTCATCTGGCGCAGGCGTCTCAGTTTGAGCGATTGCACCGCTTGCTGACGGATTTTGATTTTATTGAGGCGAAGCTGGTTGCTTTGGGGGTACAACCGCTAATTGAGGATTATGAGTTAGCCACGGGAAGTCAATCGAACTGTACGCCTTGTGAGGGGAAGCAGGGTGAGCAAACCGATAGTCTGAATCTGATTCAAGGAACACTTCGACTCTCAGCACACATTTTGGCTAAGGATAAGACACAACTGGCAGGGCAATTGCTGGGGCGTTTGCTGTCGTTTGATCTGCCGGAAATTCAAAAATTGTTACAGCAAGCGAAACAGCAGAGAACTCCTTGGTTGCGTCCTTTAACACCGAGTTTGATGCCTCCGGGTGGGGCGTTACTTTGTACACTTACGGGCCATACGGATGCAGTACAAGCTGTTGCTGTTACACCAGATGGCAAATGGGTGATTTCTGGGGCAACGGATAAGACGATTAAAGTTTGGAACCGGGAGACGGGGGAAGAATGCTACACCCTTAGTGGCCATGATAGAGGGGTAAAAGCCGTTGCTGTTACCCCAGATGGCAAACTCCTGATTTCGGGTTCTAGTGATAAAACGCTCAAAGTCTGGAACTTGGAGACGGGAGAGGAACAATTTACTCTTACCAGTCATCTCGATCAGGTTAACGCGATCGCAGTGACGCCGGATGGCAAGCGAGTGATTTCCGGTTCTAATGACACCACGCTGAAAGTTTGGGATTTGGAAACCGGAGAGGAATTATTTACTCTTACAGGGCATACTGAAGCGGTAAGAGCGATCGCAGTTACCCCCAATGGCAAGCGGGTGATTTCGGGTTCTGATGATACGACGCTCAAAGTTTGGAATTTAAAAGCAAAAAATCAGGAGCGTTGTACGCTTAGCGGTCATACTGAAGCGGTAAGAGCGATCGCAGTAACTCCCAATGGCAAGTGGGTAATTTCTGGTTCCAATGATACTACCCTCAAACTCTGGCATCTGAAAACGGTGAAGGAAGTGTTTACCTTTACCGGACATACGGATGGCGTACAAGCGATCGCCTGTACACCCGATGGTAAACAGGTGATTTCGAGTGCTTATGACAAAACACTTAAAGTCTGGGATTTAGAAAACCGGGAAGAATTATTTACTCTCAAGGGCCATACCGGCAGAATCAATGCGGTAACGGTAACACCCGATGGCAAGCGAGTCATTTCCGGGGCGAATGACAAGACGATTAAAATTTGGAATTTAGAAACGAGAAAACAGGACGTGGTTTCCCTGGCCGGTCATACAGGTGGGGCAAAAGCGATCGCAATTACGGGAAATTGGGTGATATCCGGTTCTGATGATACAACCCTGAAAGCTTGGAATTTGCAAACGGGAGAGGAAGTTTTTACCCTCAGGGGTCATACTGGCAAAATTCATGCGGTTGCTGCAACTGGAAATTGGATTATTTCCGGTGCGGATGACGCTACATTGAACCTTTGGAATTTGGAAACGAAAGAGAAATATTTTACCTTTACAGGTCACACGGGTAGGGTCAATACGGTAACAGTTACTCCCGATGGTAAACGAGTTATTTCTGGTTCTTATGATAAGACGATTAAAGTTTGGAATTTAGAAACAGGAGAAGAACTCTTTACCCTGACTGGACATACGAGAGGGATAGATACAGTTGTGGTTACACCCGATGGTCAGCGGTTAATTTCCGGTTCGTATGACCGGACACTAAAAGTTTGGGATTTGAAAAGTAGAAGAGGAATTTTTACTTTATCCGGTCATAAAAGTGGAGTCACTTGTGTAGCCGTGACAGCAGATGGCAAGCAATTAATTTCCGGTTCCTATGATTACACGATTAAAGTTTGGGATTTAAAAAAGAGAAGAGAACTGTTTACCCTCAGCGGTCATACTGACCCAATATTAACATTAGCTGTAACCCCGGATAGTAAGCGATTGCTTTCCGGTTCTTGGGATAAAACCTTTAAAGTTTGGGATTTGGAACGTCAGGAAGTGATTGCCAGTTTTATGGGAGATGGTGCGTTTCTCTCCTGTGTGGTTGCACCCGATGGGGAAACGATTGTCGCAGGTGAGGCGTCGGGACGAGTGCATTTTTTACTGTTGGAAGGGGAAAGGGAAAAGATGTAGATGTAGGGTGCGTTAGGCGCACTGGTTATGGAAGGCTGTTACTCACTTCACTCTTGATGCGCCGTAACGCACCGCCCTAGATAAATGCATGATTAAGTGGTGCGTTACGCGAGAGTTAACGCACCCTACCCATAGGTTTCAACCTATGTGACCCGATATTAACATTAGCTGTAACACCGGATAGTAAGCGATTGCTTTCCGGTTCCTGGGATAAAACCTTTAAAGTTTGGGATTTGGAACGTCAGGAAGTGATTACCAGTTTTATGGGAGATGGTGCGTTTCTATCCTGTGTGGTTGCACCGGATGGGGAAACGATTGTCGCAGGTGAGGCGTCGGGACGAGTGCATTTTTTACGGTTGGAAGGCGAAAAGTAAAGGGGGAAAGGAGAAAGGTAAAAGAGGTAGGGGCAAAGCATTTGGGCGATAACTGCTAAGACTTACTGAGGTATTGATATCCAAATGCTTCGCCCTCTGCAAATGCTCAACAGCTTAGTATCCATAGTCCCAGGTTTCAACCTATCGGCTACTTCAGTAGATTATCTTGGAAAAGACTCATCTGGATGCAACCAATTAGGAGAGATGGGAGATGGAGCCGATTACGTTAGGTTTTCTGTTGGCGGCTGCTTTGTCAGGGGTTATTGGAAATAAGGCAGATAAGGCTGTTGATATTGCTGTTGGCAGGAGTATTCAAGCGTTTACTAATCGCCGCCAGCAAGAAGATGAGTCAGTTTATAGGGAATTACAAAAAGCAATCAGTCGTTCGTTCCTTTTAGCACAGCAAAGCATTGCTTCCGAATGTCTCAAGGCACTGACTACGGGAACGAGGGGTTTCAACTATGCTGCTTTACCCGGACATGAGGCTGATGTTCGCTGGTTAGAACAGAAGCTCAAACGGCTCGAAAAGGAGTTGAAACAAGTTAAGCAGGGAAAAACGATTGATGTACCCATCGCTTTTGGGCAAATCGAACCTCTGTTCACTCCAGAAGGGGGGTTGGCTGTTAATAGTATGCAAGCGGTTCGGGAGAAACTGATTGCAGCAGTTCGCGCTGAGGGGACTGTGCCTTACTACCAAGCGAAGGTAGAAGATTCACAGGCTGGTTTGTTCGAGCAGATGCGTCGTCATTTTGCCTCTCAGATTTTGCACAATGCTGTCCTGAATAACTTTTTTCAAGGGCAGTTACTCACCCAGATTAATGCGAATTTGCAGGATTTGCAGGCACAGCAGATTCATGTTCGAGATTGGGAGAATGGATTACAGGATTTGGCGCGGAATGTGTCGCAGGAGATTGCAGAAATTAAGGAATTATTAAAACAGCTAGCCATCGCTCAGAGTCGGCAGTTTCCCGTTCCCTTAAATTTTAAGCGGCTGATTGCTGAAAAAACGGAGGAATTTGTTGGGCGGGAGTTTGTATTTACTGAGATTGAAAGGTTCTTTCAAGAACAATCCAAGGGCTACTTTATTATTGAAGCCGATCCGGGAATGGGAAAGAGTGCCCTTCTCGCGGAATTTGTACGGCGGAATTCTTGTATTGTCCATTTCAACAACCGTAGCGAAGGCATCACGAGTGCTGAAGAATTTCTCAGGTGTGTCTGCACGCAGTTGATTGAAGGATATCAGCTTTCTCACTCAACCGATATTCAGCCGGAAAATCTCCGCAATGGCAATTTCCTCTCGAATTTACTGGAAGAAGTAACAGGGAAGCTAGAGTCGGGTGAACGATTGGTGATTGCTGTGGATGCCTTGGATGAAGTGGACTTGAGTAGCCCGAGTAAGGGCGCGAATGTCCTCTACCTGCCTCAAAGTTTACCGGAAAACGTCTTTTTTGTGGTCACTAAACGCCCCCTACAATTGCCCTTGCGAGTAAATGACCAAAAGCGGTTTAACTTGATGCGGTATGAAGCCGAAAATCAACAGGATGTACAGGATTTTATTGGACAACGCATCCATAAAAGTCAGCCACTACAGCAATGGATTCACCATCGGAGCTTGAAGGATGAGGAATTTGTCACGACATTAGCGGCGAAGAGTGAGAGTAATTTTGAGTATCTGCGTCATGTACTGCCAGCGATTGAACAGGGTGACTATCAAGATTTAAACATTGAGAATTTGCCTCAAGGTTTAGAGAATTACTATGAAGATCACTGGGAACGCATGGGGATGAATACTCACCCCTTGCCAGAAGTCAAGATTAAGATTGTATATGTTTTAGCAACCGCCCTTGAGCCAGTCTCACGGGGTTGGATTGTCCGAAGATTGGATACCCAAAATCCTATGCTCGTGGTGCAGATACTTAAAGAGTGGGATCAGTTTTTGCGCGAACAGCAATTGGATAAAGAAACCCGATATAGCCTATATCACAGCAGCTTCCGCGATTTCCTTTA